>WSZJ01000004.1:43789-109095 GCA_009773755.1 Planctomycetota bacterium
TGGAAGGCGCCGGCCGATGCGATTACGGGGCGCGCGCCGATCGCGGGGCTGGCGCCCTGGCTCGACCGCCAGCCGGGCGAGCTGCACGCGCCGCTGGCCGTGACCTCGGCGATGCTCCTCGCCGCGCGCGGCGAAAAAGCGGGCTCGGAGGCGATGCGGGCGCGCGCGGCGGCGGAGAGGATCGGAAAGAGCCTGACGGACTGGATGCTGCGGAACAAGCGGTGGGCGTAAGGTCGGCGGAACATGGTTGGCGCGCCGCCTAAGGACTGCTTCAGGGGGGCAGGATGCACGGAACGGTCAGCCGGCCATGCCGGCGGTAGATGCGGAAATCAGAGTCGGTCGTCAGGATGACCGAGCCGGAATCTTCTTCCGTCATGCGGACCAGGCAAGCGTCGGCAAAGCCCATCGGCAGGTCGGAGTATCGCCGCATGAGTTTGAGGACGGGCTCGGCCAATTCCAGGAACCGGAATGAGGGCACCAGCGCGCCTGACCGCAGCAACCGGCTGACCGCGTGTTCGCCCTGCGGTCCCAGTACGTGAAACGTTTCCGTAAGAACAGCCTCGCAGGTTTTCCACGGCGCCGGGCGGGAGTCGAGCAAGGACATCGCCCATTCATGATGGGCATCACGAAGGTTCAGGAGGGCGACCAGGAACCCCGTATCAGCGAGAACGGCGGTTCTTGCCATATCCCGTCTTCCGCAGGTAGTCGTCGACCCTGCTGCTGAGGTCGGACGGCGGGTGATTCAGGCTGCCTGCCAGCCTGCGCACGACCTCCATGAGATTCGACTGTTTCGTCCGTCTTGCAGCGGTTCGCGCCAGGCGTTCCCGCGCAACCTCGGACTTCCCGATGCCGCGGCGGCGGCTTTCCGCCTCGATGTCCGCGGCGAGAGAATCGGTAAGGCGGATGGTCAGCGACTTCATGGATGTATTGTAAGACAGGGATGTCATGCGTGCAAGACAACCCTCAGTCCCTTCTCGACCGGAACCTCGCCTTGTCGAGCTTCTTCATCGCCGTCGCCTCCGCCTCGCCGCTCGCCTTCAGGTGCAGGTCCGTGATCAGGCCGTCCTCGATCCCGTAGATCCATCCGTGGACCGTCAGGTCGCGCTTCGCCTTCCACGCCTTGCGGACGACCGGCATCCGGCCCACGTTTCGAACCTGCTCGAGAACGTTGACCTCGCACAAGCGCCGGAACTTCTCGGCGTACGAAGCGATCGCTTCCATCTCCTCAAAATGCGCCTCGTGCGCCTCGCGGATGTGCATGAGCCAGTTTTCCGCGAGCCCGAGCTCCACGTCGTCCAGCGCGGCCTTCACGCCTCCGCAGCCGTAGTGGCCGCAGACGATGATGTGCTTCACCTTGAGCTGTTCCACCGCGTAGTGGATCGCCGAGACGCAGTTCAGGTCGCTGGGGACGATGACGTTGGCGATGTTGCGGTGAACGAACAGCTCGCCGGGCTGCAGGCCGACGATGTCGTTGGCGTCCACGCGCGAATCGGAACACCCGATCCAGAGATACTCGGGATTCTGGTGGTACTGGAGCTTCGCGAAATACTCCGGGTCGTCCTTCTTCTTCTGCGCGGCCCATTCGCGGTTCTTGCGGAGGAGATTCTCGAGGCTTCGCATGGTTACCCGTGAGTTTAGCGAACTTGCGCGGGAAACGTCACCTTGCCGGCCCCAGCGTCGCCTTGAAGACCGTCTTTTCGCCGGGCTTGAGCGCAATCCTGCGCGACCACTCCAGCGCGACCGGCTTTCCGCCGTCCGTCACGAACGGGTACCACGGGTAGCCGCCGCCGTCGAGCGCGTGACCGTCCGCAGGCGCCGGCCCGGCCGACGCGCGGTCGCCGGGCTTCAGCGTCAGTGCGACCGGAAGCACGGCGTCCTTCTGTTCGACGCGCCACGCGCCGTCCCTGCCTTCAATCTTCCCGAGGAAGCGCAGCCGGAACGTCGCTTCGAACACTCCCGCCTGCTCGGCCACAAGCGTGTCTTCGACGACCAGCGGCTGCCCTCCCCCGCCGCTCAGCGTCCGCGTCCAGGTCGCTCCTGCGTAATTCCGGGTGCCGAGCATCACGGAGAATTTTCCGGGCTTCCCCGGCGTTTTCGGATCCGCCTTCACGACCTCCATCATGTTCGGCCCGGAGCCGAAATCGCCGGAAGCGCCGTCCAGCAACTCCCACGCCGGCTTCCCGTCGCGCTTCACCTCCAGCGTGCTGTGATGCGCCACGCCCGTGTTCGTGTAGCCGGCGTCGATGATCCAGAGCCGGCCGCCCGCCGCGTAGGACTCGATGGCCCCGAGATCTTCGTTCCCGTGCGACGCCCAGCCGATACCGTCGACGAGCAGGTACTCGGCGTCGGTCCCCCAGCCCGAGCGGTACTGCACCTTGTCGGCGCTTCGCTCGTAAGGCGGAGCGAGCGGTTTCGCGTGGCTCGCCCAGAAAACGGCGTTGCCGGTCTTCCCCGAGAGGTAGTCGTAGTACCCCTGCGTCATCGGGACGGCGGCGAGGCCGAGAAGGGGCTGAAGCGCGACCGATGTTTTTTTTGCGTCCGGCGCCGGAAGGAGGCCGCCCGTCGAAACGGATCCGTGACGGTACGCGAACAGCTCGCGCGCGGGGCCGGACGCCGGGTGCGCCACGCGGTACCCCTCGATGAGCCGGTCCGTCAGAAACGTCGCCGGCTCCCACCCCGCGTCCGCCCGCATCAACTCCCAGAAATCCGCCGCGGTCCATTCCGCCGCGTGCCAGCAGTCGCCGTACGCCGCCGGAAGCATGAACGGATCGCGCACCGCGGCGAAGCGCAGCGCCGCTTCCGGCCACGCTGCCGCGCCGGGCCAGGTCTTGAGCGAAATTCCCTGTGCGCGGATCGTTTCGGCCGCCTGGAGAAATGTGCGGACCTCGTAATTCGCCGAGTCCTCCGGCGCGTGCCCCCAGAGCGCCGCGAAGTCCGCGATGTCGTCCACGTACGCCTTCCACGCCGCCGCGCGTCCCAGCCCGTACATCCGCGAGTAATAAAGCCACGCCTGCACGAGCCCCGTCCCGAGCGCGGTCTGGTGGTTGTGCCGCATCCCGATCGCGCCGCGGTACGGCAACCCCGGAAACGCCCGCCCGTACCCCTGCGCCGTCTCGATGCACCTCTTCAGCAGCCCGTTCGCGATCTTCGCCCGGTCCTCCGAAGTCACCGAGGGCGATTCTTCCACCTGGTCCCACCCGCGGATCAGCCCGCCCAGCACCATGTGCGTGTCCGCCCCCGACACGTACAAGTCCTCGTCGAACAACTTCAGGATCGAGCGGCGGAACAGGTCGGCGAAGCGGTCGTTGCCGGTCCGCCAGTACGCGTCTCCCCATGCGGCAATCTGCTCCGCGAAAAACCTCCCCGAGAGTCCGCCGCCGGGCTTGTCGAGAAGCGCGATCTGCTCCTGCCAGAACGCGTCCTTGTCGCCGCGGATGTCGGGCCGGAGCTTCGCCCATCGTTCGCCGGGGCGCTCGACGAGGAACTCCTCCCACACCAGCTCACCCCCTGCCTGCTTCGGCCGGAACGCATCGGCCGCGCGTGCGAGTCCGGCTTCGTCGGAAGCGGCGACGACGATGACGTTGGCCTTGCCGCGGAAGGGGCGGGCGAGCGTGCGGACCGCGTGGCCGCCCGGCCCCGGGACGGCGTGGTTTTCGACGATCCATCCGGCGCGGCGAAGCGCCTGCGCGAGCGGCCCGCCGCGCGCGGCGGTGACGACGATCAGGTTGGTGTCGGGCGGCACTTTATCGACGGCGGGGAATGCGGGAAGCGGTTCCTTGAATTCCGGCTCCGGGCGCGTCTCAAGCCCCAGCCGCGCCGCGAGCGCCGTCGCTATTTTTTTTTCGGGCTCGCACTCCGGCACCAGCACCACGCACGACGGCCCCTTCACGGCGCCTGACTTCAGCGCAGTCCGGTACGACGACTCCGCCGCCGCCTTCAGGGCCCCGTCCGCGCCGATCGAGGGGCACACGCCGAAGGCCACGTCCACCCGGGATAGATACGCTCCGTCTCCCGCCACCCACATCCGCGTCGCGGCCTGCCCTGCGGGCACCAGCACGCGGAAGGCCTTCATTGCCGCCGTCCACGCGCCCTTCTCGCGGAATTCCGCAGTCTCGCGGCTCCGTCCCCCCGCTTCGTACCCGAACTTACCGCGCCGGTCGTCCCCGCAGATCATGTGCACGCTCACCACGTACTCTCCCGCGCGCGGCGTCGGCGCCACCCACTCGCATTTCGCCCACGCCGACAGCGGCCAGGCCGCCTCCGCCGGCGGTTTGCCGCCGACTTCCACGCGAAGGCGCCTCATCGCTTCCACCGAAGCCGGCGCGTCGTCGAACGTGAATCCCGCCACCGGTTCGCCCGCGAGCAGCGGAGAAACCTCCTCGGGCGCGTCGCCGGCGGTCGAGACGCCTGCCAGGATGAATACGGCGATGAGGGGAAGCGCGTGGCGGCCCATGGGAGTCGGGAGAGCGTATCCGAACGGCAAGCGCTTTGCTTCTTCTCCCTCCAACCCCGCGCGAACGGCCGACGCCGTCCGCGAACGGGGACAACTGTCCTCATCGCAGGGGTCACTCTTCGGGAGGGAACATGCTCCGCTTCAATCGCTGCCTTCAGGCCGCGTTCGCCTGCTCCGCGCTGGTCGCCGCCCTGATCCTCGCCGGGTGCCAACCTCACCATCACGATGACGACGACGATGATGGTTCGCACAGCGGCGGGGGTGGAAGCGGTGGCGGCGGGGGCGGCGGGGGCGGGGGTGGCGGCGGCAGCAGCCTTGCTGACCTCGAGGACGACGGCGCCTCGTACCAGCACTACGACTCCGAAGCAATCCCCGGTTTCCTTTTCAGCGCCGGCGGCGACGTGCGCAACAGCGGCGGCTCCTGGTCCGGCGGTTTCTGGGTCGATTTCTACGCTTCGGCGAACTCCACGATCACGACGTCCGACAGCTTCATCGGGTCGGTCTACGTCGGCAGCATCGCGCCGGACTCGTGGGCGAACGCCGACCTGCTCGTTTCTTTCCCCGACATCCCGCCCGGAATCTACTACGTCGGCTGGATTCTCGACGCTTCCTCGGTCGTCTCCGAGTCCGACGAATCCGACAACGACGTCGTCATTTCCGGCTCGGCTCTTCTCGTCGAGGACGAATTCGAGCCCAACGATTCGATGTTCGCAGCCCATTTCCTCGGCGGCCCGAACACCCTCTACACCCTCGACGCCGCGATCAGCGAAGACGGCGACGAGGACTGGTTCTCGTTCACCCAGGATTTCGGCTTCGCAATCGACATCCTCCTTTCCGGCCTCCCCGACGATTACGACCTCGAGATCTACGCCGATGACGGTTCCCTGCTCGACTTCTCCAGCAGCGGCGGAACTTCCAGCGAGTCCGTCGGGTTCTTCGCACCCTACACCGGCTTCTATTTCATCCGCGTTGTCGGGTTCGGAAGCGCGAGAGGGATGGGGTGGGCGAGGGCCGGGGCTGGGGCTCGGGCGCGAGCCAGAAAATGCGGTGGCCCAATCCCCAGCCCCGGCGCCAGCCCGCCCAATCCCCATCCCGCCCTTCCCGATCCCCTGCCGTTTTTCCCATGTCATAATCCGTCCATGGCGCCCAGAGGCACCGTCACACTCGCCTTCTCAGATATTGAAGGCTCCACCTCCCACTGGGAACGCCTGGGCGAGAAATTCTCCGCTTCCCTCGCGCGCCATAACGAAATCATCCGCGCGTCCTTCGCCCGATTCCGCGGCTTCGAAGTCAAAACCGAGGGCGATTCGTTCATGGTCACCTTCGCTTCGGCCGACGACTTCGCGCTGGCCGCCCAGGAAGCGCTGGCGCGCGAGGCGTGGCCCGCGGAGGTCGGCGACGTGCGCGTCCGGATCGGACTGCACGTCGGCGAGCCTCTCGTCGTCGAGGAGGCGGGGCGCGTCGACTACCTCGGGCCCGTCGTCAACCGCGCCGCGCGGATCGCCCAGGCTGCCCATGGCGGCCAGATCCTCATGTCGGAAGCGGCGCGCGCGGCGGCGGCCGGGGGATTGACGGACGCCTCCCTCGTCGATCTCGGGGACCACCGCCTCAGGAGCCTCGAGCGGCGCGAGCGCCTCTGGCAGGCTCTCCCGAAATCGCTCGCGTCGAGACGCTTTCCTGCCCCGGTCACGCTGACCGGCGCCGCGACAAATCTCCCGGCCCCCGCGAACTCATTCGTCGGCCGCGAGCGCGAAGTCCGCGACATCGCCGCTCTCCTCGAAACCGCGCGCCTCGTTTCACTCACGGGCCCCGGCGGCACGGGCAAAACGCGGCTCGCCCTCCGCGTCGGCGCCGAAGTCCTCGACCGCTTCCCCGCCGGCGTCTGGTTCGTGGATCTCACCGAGACACGCGACGCGGCCGGCGTCTCCCAGTCGGTCGCCGCCGCCCTCGGCGTGCCGGTCACCGGCTGCTGCCCTCCGGAGGTCTTCGTCGGCGACCTCCTCGAGCTTCGCGGCGAGTTGCTCCTCATCCTCGACAATTTCGAGCAGGTCGTCGAAGCGGCGCCCGCCACCGTCGCGGCCTGGCTCCGCCGCGCGCCGAAAACGCGCATCCTCGCGACGTCGCGCTTCCTCCTCAACGTCGCCGGCGAACGCGAAGTCGCGCTCGAGCCGCTTCCCTCCCCGTCGAAACCCGGCGTCACGCCCACCGTCGCCGATGTCGCCGCGCACGACGCCACGCGGCTCTTTCTGGAGCGGGCGCGCGAGGCCGATCCTTCATTTGCGCTCACCCCGCAGAACGCCCCCGATGTCGCGGCGCTCTGCGCAGACCTCGATGGAATGCCTCTCGCGCTCGAGCTCGCCGCGGCCCGCATCCGGATCCTCTCTCCCGCTCAGATCGTCTCCCGACTCGCCGACCGCTTCAAGATCCTCACCTCGACCCGCCGCGACCAGACCGCCCGCCAGCGTTCGCTCGAGGGCGCCATCGAATGGTCCTGGGCGCTCCTCTCCGACTGGGAACGCTCCGCCTTCAGCCAGCTCTGCACGTTTCACGGAGGCTTCTTTCTGGAAGCGGCGGAGGCCGTCCTCGACCTGTGCGAGTTCGTGAAGGCGCCGCCGGCCGTCGACGTCGTCCAGCAGCTCCGGGAAAAGTCGTTCCTGCGCGCCGCGGAGACCCCATTCGGCGTCAGGTACTCCTTCTACGTCGCGCTGCGCGATTTCGGCGAAGCGCGCCTCGCGCCGGAGGCGAAGCGTTCGCTCGCCGCACGGCGGGGAGGGTGGTTCTGCGACGCCGCGGAACATCTGGTCGCGCGGATTAACACGCCTGACGGCCCCGGCGCGCTCGTCCGGCTCGAACTCGAGCGGGACAACCTTCTGGCGGTCATCGACGCGGCGATCGCGACGGACGATCCGTCGACAGCGGCCCGCGCGACTCTTGCTCTCGACGAAGCGTTCGCCGTGCGCGGCCAGGCGAGCCCTCGCGTCGCGCTCCTCGCCCGTGTCCTTGCCTTCCTTCCGCCAGGCCCCGCCGTTCCCAGCCTCCGGGTCCGCTTCGCCTCGTCTCTCGCCGACGCGGGCGACCCCCGCGCCGCTCGCGAATCGGCGCTTCGCGCGCTTCGCGAAGCGCGCGAGGCAGGTCCCGCTTCTGCCGACATCCTCAACAGCGCCGCGATCGTGCTCGTCGGCGCCGGCGAGCAGCCCCTCGCGCACGAATTGTGGCGCGAGGCCGCCGTGCGAAACCGCGCTGAAGGCAACCCGCGTCTCGCCGTCAGCCTCAAGTCGAACGAAGCCGTCACTCTGGAACAGCAGGGAAGGCCGGCCGAAGCGCTCGAGGCCGCACGCGAGTGCCTCGCGCTCGCGCGCGCCCTCGGCAGTTTTTCTCTCCTCGGCCTGGCCCACTTCACGCTGGGAACCGCGCTCCGGTCATGCGGACGCGTCTCGGAGGCGCTGGAAAATCTCGCGGAAGCGGCGCGCCAGCAGGAAGCGATGGGCGCGATCGGTCGTGTCTCGCTCTGCCGGACGACAGGAGGCCGTCTCCTCGCGCACTTCGGCAGGGCCGAAGAAGGGCTCGCGTTGATCCGCCGCGGAATCGACGAATTGGCCCGGACCGGCGACCGGCAGAAACTCCTCTGGGCCCGGCTCGAAGAAGCCAACGCCCTCTTCCTCCTCGGCCGCAACGCCGAGGCGACCGCCCGCTTCGACGACATTCTCCGCCAGTCGCGTGAAGCCGGCTTTCCGCGCCTCATGTGCCTGTCGCTTCTCGACTCCGCCTACGCGCTGTTCCGCGCCGGCGATATCGAAGCGGCCGATCGTCGCTTCACGGAGGCGGTCGGGATGCCTGAAATGCAGGTCGAGGAGCGGGAGCTCGGTCGCGCGCTCATTGGCCAGGGGCATGTCCTGCATCACCGGCTGCAGTTCGCCGCCGCCTGCGATCGGTACGCTGCCGCGGAGGCGCTCTTCCGGCGCCGGCACGACCGGCCCAATACCGCCGTCTGCATGATCAATCGAGCGAGCGTGATGGCGGAGGAAGACCGATTTGACGAATCGCTTGCGGCGGCGACGGCGGCGCTGGAGATCGTGGGCGAATGGAAGGAGCCGGCGAATGTCCTGCATGCGCGAAACCTCCGCATCCAGGCGCTTCTCGGGCTGGGGCGGGCGGGTGAGGCGGAAGTAGAAGCGAGCTCCGCGCTGCCGATGGCAGAAGCGGGAGGCGGGGCGGTTGCCCGGTTCCGCGCGAGTATCGGCGCCAACCGCGCGGCGGCGCTTGTGGCGCTGGGGCGGAACGCCGAGGCTGTTGCCGAAGCCGCGCGGACGATCGAGGCGGTGCAGACGCTCGGCTGGCCCGGTCCGGTTGCGGCGCCGGAAGAGCCGCTGCGGCAGAATGAGCCCCCATGCCCTCCGCAGAGTTCTACCTCGACCGTTTCCAGCACCACAAAGCCGTAGGACTGACCGCGCGCCGCGCGGGGAACTACAAAGAGGCGCGCTACCAGCTTCTGCGCGCCGCGGAGTACCTCATGCGTCTGGCGACCATGTCCGACGGGAAGCTGAAAGAAACGCGCCTCAAGAACGCCCGCGATCTCGTCGATGTGGCGCGAGGCATGCCCGCCGGCGCGGCGGCTGAAGAGGAGCCGCAGGGCGGAGACGAGGGGGACAGCGGGCCGGGCCGGGAGGCGGCGCCGGCCGAGGGCGCGAAAAAAAAACAAGGAAAGGCAGGCGACTGGATCGTCCGCGAGAAGCCGAAGGTCAAGTTCGACGACATCGCGGGGCTGGAGGAAGCGAAGAAGCAGATCCGCATCAAGATGATCTACCCGTTCACGCACGCCGAAAAAGCAAAGAAGTACGGAGTGCAGAAAGGCGGCGGCATCCTGCTCTACGGCCCGCCCGGCACGGGGAAGACGATGATGGCCCGCGCGGTCGCCGCCGAGCTCGAGGCGACCTTCTTCGTCGTCACTCCCTCGCGCATCCTGTCGAAATGGGTCGGCGAAGCCGAGAAGAACATCTCCAACCTCTTCACCGAGGCGCGCGGCATCGGCCGCTCGATCGTCTTCATCGACGAGATCGAATCGCTGCTGCCGTCCCGCCGCGACCAGGAATCCAACGTCATGCAGCGCCTCGTCCCCTCCATCCTCGGCGAGATGGACGGCTTCGCCGGCAAGTCCGACGATCGCTCGATCCTGTTCATGGGCGCCACAAACGAACCCTGGGCCCTCGACTACGCCGCCATGCGCCCGGGCCGCTTCGACGAGAAGATCTTCATCGACCTCCCCGACGTCGCCGCGCGGCACCAGATCCTCAAGCTGAACCTCAAGGACGCCCCCGTCGCCGGCGGCCTCGACCTCGGCGAACTCGCCAAGTGGCTCGAGGGGTACAGCGGCGCGGACATCGCGTACCTCGTGCGCAAGGTAAAGGAAGAACTGTTCGAGGACTCGGTCGAAGAAGGCGCCGACCGCGAGATGAGCCTCGCGGCGTTCCAGCAGGCGCTGGCGACCTTGAAGCCTAGCGTGGCGAAGGAAGACCTGAAGCGGTTCGAGGAGTTCAGGAAGAAATCGTGAGCGAAAGTCCCGCGGAATCGAACGTGGCTCCGCAGCCGTTTCCCCGACTCCCCTGGGGTGTCGCGGCGGCCTTTGTAATCTTTCTTGCTTCGCTTGCCATGCCGGCCTGGGACAGCGGCTGGTCCACGACACCGGCGGGGGCCGAGCGGTTCCTGGGCTGGCAATGTGCCCAGTGGTCGGCCACATTCCTGTGGGAGGTTCTCAAGGGCGGAGACGATGACCTCCTGGAGGCTTCGTTCACGATCCCCAACCTCCTGATGCTCTGCGTCCCCGGACTCCCCTTGATACGCCCCGTCCGGCGCCGGCTCTGGCCGGCCGTGGCCGCTACAGTGGCCACCTTGCACGTCATGTACTGGCGGGTCGCAAAACACGAGCCCGACGAGCACATTCTGATCGGGTATTGGTTCTGGCTTGGCTCGTTCGCGACGCTGGCGTGCGCCCTCTGGCTCTGGGAAGCACGAGTCCACAAGGCCGATCGCCTCATTCACAGCGAATGAACCCCGACCGCGAAACTTCGACGGCCGATGCCTCAAGCTTGCCCCGGGCGCCGTGGGGTGTCTGGATCGCATTCGCCATGTTCCTCGTCGCCCTCGCCCTGCCGGCATGCGACGTCTATGGCGAAGCGTGGTCCGGGTTCCGTTGCGCGCGCTACATCGCGGAGGCATTCCTCAAGGTCTTACTACTTCGAAATCCCGGATGGGTTGACCCTATCACGGCCGCGCTCACGGTTCCCAACGTCGTCATGCTCCTCGCTCCCGGCCTGCCGATGCTGCCGTTCCGGAAGCGCCGGCTCTGGCCGGCGATCGTCGCGACCGCGTGCGTCGGGCAGATTCTCCATTTCCGGTTGCTGGTGGGATTCGACAGGCCGTCCGGCCTTCGTTTTGGGTTCGTGGTCTGGTTCGCTGCGTTCGCAACGCTGGCTGCTTCGCTCTGGCTCTGGGAAACGCGCGTTCGTCGAGCCGAACAATCCGCTCCGCAGAACGGATAAGATAATCCTGTGCACCGCGCCATCGCATTCGTGCTCCTCGCGCTCCCCGCATTCGCCCAGCTCCCCGACACAGTCCGCGAGCCGCATCGCACCGTCGTCATTGCCGCGAAGGAGTCGAAGTTCTTTTCGGCGAAGCGCTATGACGCCCTGATTGCGCGCTTCGATGCGCCGCTGGATGCGGAAAGCACCCGGGCGCTCTTCCGCGACATGGTCCAGCTCGCGTACGACCACGAGAACGGGGACGACTACGTGCAGATGCTCTGCCGCGACCTCGAGCGGGAGGACATGAAGGACATCGGGTGGACGGCGATCCCCGAGGAAATCGAGGTCGAGAAGCTCGCGCTGCACGACGGGCGCGTGCTCTTCGGCACCGGCGGGCTGCTCGCCGCGCGCCACCCCGAACTCGAACCGCAGGCGCTCGCCGGGCAGCGGCTGCTCTGGCCCTGGATCGGCGTGGGGAGCATCGGCAAATTCTGGGTCGCGAAGGAGCAGTTCAAGAGCGCCACGCGCGCGAAAGTCAAGATGCCACGGGCGATTCCCGTGGAAATCCGCTCGGAGAGGATTGACGGGAAGGGGCGGCTTGTTCTCGAGGGCGAGTGGATCCGGCCGGGGAAAGGCCACGTGAAGGAAGCGATCGCGCTGGACGTCGTGGACATCGGCAACGGAGGGACGATTTTCGCCAACGAGGACGAAGGCCTGCGCACGACGCGCCCGACCGTGCTCTATCCGGACCTCGCGAAGACGCACGAGGCTGCGGAGAACTGGCGCGACGAGCTCGGCTGGAATCCGAAGCCTGCGGAGCCGGCGGCGGAGAAGTTCGAAGAGCCGAAGTGGATCACGGAGCTGGTTGCGAAAGCGCCCGGCGCCTGGCCGGCGCCCTATGACGGCGAGCGCCGCTTCATCGACAAGGCAGCCAGCCGTGTTGACCTCGTGGACGCCGATGCGGAAGCCAGCCTGCTGCGGCTGCGCTTTTTCTTCACCTACGGCGACGACCTGCCGGGGCTGGCGATCGGCGACCCGCGAGCGATGCAGAAGCTTGAGAACGCCGTTCGCGATTTTCTGCGCGGCAAGTCGATCGAGCCGGTGCTGAAGCTGAAGTCCGACGCAAAGCTCGTCGCCGCCGTGCTGCGCCACCTGCCCGACCTCGATCCCGCGCCGCAGGCCGGCGTCACCGAGGACGACGTCTGGATGCGCTTCCCGAAAGACTACTCGCCCTGGAAGCGATACCCGCTCCTTGTGGTGCTTCACGGCCAGTACCAGCAGCCTGAATGGGACTACCAGTGCTGGACGTCGATTCCGGAGGCGGCGGGGATGATTCTTGTCGCGCCGAAGTACGGCTCGACGGCGGGGACGACGCGTTCGCCGAAGGCCGACGACGAGGTGATGCGGGTCGTGCGGAGGCTGTGCCTCGAGCGGAACGTCGACGCTGACCGCGTGATTCTCACGGGGGTTTCGATGGGCGGCGCGATGACGTGGCGGCTCGCGCAGTCGTACCCGTCGCGCTGGGCGGCGTGCGGGCCGGAAATTCACGGGCCCAAGCCCTACGACGACAAGTTCCCTCAGTTGCGCAATCTCGCGCGTGTGCCGGTCTTCCAGATGGAGGGCGAATTCGACGGGCTGAACACGATCCACTCCCGGCAGGCGGCGGAGCTGCTGAGGAAATGGGAAGCGCCGTTCGTGTACCACGAGCTGCGCAACTACGGCCACGACCGGACCGCGTGGCTCTACCCGCAGTTCCTGGAGTGGTCGTCGCGCTGGAAGCGGGACGCGCACCCCTCGAAAGTCGAGCACTGGTGCCTGAACGCCTGGGAGGGCGAGAGTTCGTGGCTGGCGATCCGGCGGGCGTCGAAGGCGAACGCGTTCGGGATGAAGGACGGCGCGTTCAATCCGGTGGACTTGTGCGGAGTGGAGGCGGAGTACAAGGACGGGGTGATTTCTGTGAAGACACTGGGCGGCAAGCCGGCGGAAATCGAGGTGTTCTTCGACGATCGATTGATGGATGCCTCGAAGCCGATTCGCATCGAATGGGGAGGCACAAGCACGCTCTGGAAGCCGAAGCCGGACGTGAAGAGGATGTCGGAGCGCGCGAGGGAGCGCGGGGAACTTGAGGCGGTGTATTCGGACTCGGTGAAGGTCGAGCTGAAGTAGCGGTGAAAGTCCGGGCTGAATCCGCGGCTGCCAGTGTCCTGGCCCTACCTACCCACTACCTCCTACCAACTACCTACTTCTTCCGGTAAACCACTTTCCCATCAATCGCGGTCATCACAACCGTCACATCCGCCATCCTCCGCACAGGGATCTCAATCGGGTCCTCGTTGAACACCATCAGGTCCGCCAGGCAGCCCGGGACCAGCCTCCCGGCGCGATCTTCGATCCCGGACGCCCACGCCGAACCGCGCGTGTACGCAAGGAACGCGTCCCAGGGCGAAATGCACTCGGCCTCGTTCCACGGCGTCCAGTCCTCTTTCGGCCGCAGCACCGCTCCCTTCAGCACGCGCCGCGGATCAGGCGGCTCGACCGGCACGTCCGTCCCGAACGCCACCACCGCGCCGCTGGCCATCAGCGACCGGACCGGATAGGCGCGCTTCGATCTCTCGCCCCCCCAGAGTTTCTCCGCGCTGTCGATGTCGCTCATGATCTGGCAGGGCTGCATCGAAGCGATGACGCCGAGCTGCTTGAAGCGCGGGATGTCCGCCGCGTCGACGATCTGCGCGTGCTCGATGCGCTGCCTTAGTCCGAACGCGTCGGCCGCGGGCTTCGCCGCCGCGAACGCGTCGAGCGCGTTGCGGACCGCCTTGTCGCCGATCGCGTGAATCGCGCTCGCGATCCCGTTCTCGGCCGCTTTCTTCACGATCGCCGCCATCTCCGCCGCCGGAATAACCTCGACGCCGCAATCCTTCGTCCCTTCAAACGGCGCCAGCATCGCCGCCGTCCGCGACCCGAGCGATCCGTCGGCGTACAGTTTAATGCCGCCGAAGCGCAGCCAGTCGCTCCCGAAGCCGCTTCGGAACCCGCACGCGACAAGCCGGTCGAGGTCGTGCGCCGGAAAATAGATCGTGAGCCGCACGCCGAGTTCCCCCGCGTGCTCCATGTTCTGGAAGAGCCGGAAGCCCTCTTCCAGCTCGGCGTCGCGTGACATGGCGCCCGCGAAGATGTCCGCGCTGGCGACGCCAAGCGAGTGGAACTGCATCACGGCGTCGCGAAGCCCGCCGCGCACGGCCTGGGCCGGCGGCGAGCTGATGAACGGTTTAACGAGCTCGAGCGCTTTCTCGCGAAGAATTCCCGTCGGCTCCCCCGCCGCGTCGCGCTCGATCAGGCCGCCCGCCGGATTCGGAGTAGCCTTCGTAATCCCGGCCGCCGCGAGCGCCTTCGAATTCACCCACCACGCGTGCCCGTCCTTCGACGACAGCGCAACGGGATTGTTTGGCGCCGCTTCATCGAGCGAAGCGCGCGTCGGCCACTCGTTCACGCCCCAGCGCGAAAGCGCCCAACCGCGCCCGACGATCCAGTCGCCGGCCGCCGCGCGATCGGCAGTCCCCTTCACTCCCTGGCACGCCGAATGTTCGCTGTGCGAGTCGTCGAGCCGCAGCCGCCGCAGCGTCAGCGCGTAGTGATAGAAATGAGTGTGCGCGTCGTGGAACGCCGGAAACACCGAGCGCCCTTCGAGGTCGTGCACCTCGTCGCCGCCCCGGTAAGCCGACCGCACGGTGAAATCGTCGCCGACGAAAGAGATCTTCCCGTTTTCCGCGATGAGCGCCGTCTGTTCGGGCACATTCGCGTCGAAGGTCCGGATGCGTGCGTTGACGAGCAGGAGGCGGGCCATGCGCCGATTGTAGGGAGAAGTCTTGGGGGGGCAAAAGAATGCAGCCGTGCGGAGGCTGCGGAGGCTGCGGAGGCTGGCGGAGGCTGCGGAGGCTGCGGAGGCTGGCGAAGGCCGCGGAGGCTGGCGGAAGCTGCGGAGGCTGCGAAGGCTGAGTGGGATCCATGGCTGTACCGCATGGGAACCACAAACAGCCTATTCCCGATTCCTCGAGGGTGCGACACTACCCAAGCCCCGCAGTTAGCCTTCGCCAGCCTCCGCCCGCCTCCGCCAGCCTCCGCAGCCTCCGCAGCCTCCGCAGCTTCCGCCAGCCTCCTCCAGCCTCCGCAGCTTCCGCCAGCTTCCGCAGCCTCCGCCAGCTTCCGCAGCCTCCGCCAGCTTCCGCAGCCTCCGCCAGCCTCCCAATGCCTTCCCTCTTCGACCAGCCCGTCCCGACCCTCCTCGCGCGGCTCGCCGCGGCCGCCGCTCCGCAGAATGCCCAGCGCTCGCTGCGCGCCGCCTACGCTCTCGAAGAATCGCCCTGGATCGGGAAGAAATTGCGCGAAGCCGCCGCCGGACTTGAGACCGGATTGCCTCCTGTCTCGAAGCGCGTCGACGCTTCCGACGGAACTTCCAAGTTGCTGCTGTCGCTCGAGGACGGCCGCGCGGTGGAGTGCGTGCTGATCCCGGGGGTTCGCGGCGAGTTTTCGCGGAAGCGGATGAGCGCGCGCAACCGGGAAGGCGGGGCGCCGCGGAAGCGCCGGCCGGTGGCGGCGGCTTGCGTGTCGAGCCAGGTCGGGTGCGCCGCGGGGTGCTCGTTCTGCGCGAGCGGGCTCGGGGGGCTCACTCGAAACCTGACCGCGGGCGAAATCGTCGCGCAGGCGCTGCTGCTCAAGAAGGAAGCTGCGGCGCGCGGGTTGCGGCTTGCCACGGTCGTCTTCATGGGAATGGGCGAGCCGCTTCATAATGTCGAAAACGTGATCGTCGCCATCCGCAATCTGACGCACCGCCACGCGGGCGCGATCCCGCCGTCCGGCGTCACGGTTTCGACGGTCGGGATTGTCTCGGGGATGGAAGCGCTGGCGGCGTCGCACGAGCCGCCGCACCTTGCGGTGTCGCTCCATGCTCCGGACGACACGACGCGAGCCGCCATTGTCCGCACGGCGCCGCGTCTCTGGACGGTCGGGGAAACGCTCGACGCCGCGGAAAAGTACCGGGATGCGACGAAGCGACACGTCACGATCAGCTACGTGCTGCTCGACGGGGTCAACGACGCACCGGAGCAGGCCGGGCGGCTCGGGGAACTTCTGCGCGGGCGCAAGTTCCACGTCAACCTGATCCCGCACAACACCGTCGACGGCCTCCCGTTCCGCGCGGCGACCAGGGAGCGCGCAGCGCGATTCTGGGAGATCCTGCGCGAGCGCGGCGCCGTCGTGCACATCCGGAAACAGCGCGGGGCGGAGGAAGACGCGGCGTGCGGGCAGCTCAGGCGAAGGAACTGAAGGCAGCCGTCAGTCCTTCTTTTTTCTTCCGACCGTTACATCGCGAGTCAACTCGGACTTCGTGATGAACATCGAGTCCTTCCCCACGATCTTCGCCTCTTCGGTCCTGTTCTCTTTCCAGTGCTTCAAATGCCCGCCATCGACGTCCCATTCGCCCGAAAACGTCCCGTCGACGCGAAGCGTCGTCTTCAGTTCGCCTTCGCCGGTGGTTTCGTCCGCTTTCGACTTCCCGCCGAAGACGGCAACCGTCCGGTCTTCTTTCACCTCGAGGCTCTTGATTTCGTAGGTGTCCCTGTGGCCGTCGACCTCCGCTTCCCAATCCATCGTCGTCGAGACGGGCTCAAGAGGCAGCGCCGGCAGAAGGTGGGCCAGATCCTCGGTCAGGTCGACGCCTTCGGCTACTTTCCGCACGGCCTCTTCGTCCCAGGTCAACCGACCGAAGCGACTTAGAGTTGCCGTGACCATCTTGCCGAAAACGTCTTCGGGCTTTTCCGCGATGGGCAACTTCATCCCAAGCGCCTCGACCGTCCCCTCGAGCGTCGCGAACGTGAATTCACACTTTCTCGACCCGTCCTCCGCAGCGGCACGGACCTTCAGGGTCCCCTTCACCTTGACCTCGAATCTCGTCGCCACCGGCAGGGGCTGTTTGTCGGTCTGGATCTCGGAGCGCCTCTTCGAATGGATCGCGACGATGAACTCATCACCGTCGGCGGCTTTCCACGCAAGCGTGACCGGACCTTCCGCGCGCGCCGCTCCGGCGGCCAGGACGAGTGCGATGACAGGAAGCGAACGCATTCCGCAAGTATGCGTCAGGACGCCCCCGGATTCCAGTCGCGCCGCGGCCTTGCCGCCGTGACAATCCCGGGCCATGAAGTGGCCGCCGAGTGAGAAGGCCCGCTGGATCTCGACGCTGGCGGCGTTCGCGCTGCTGCTCGCGCTCGCGACGATGCGGCGGCTGGAGATCGCGGAGGCGGTGATTGCGGGCGAAATCGAGGGCGCGACCGCAGAGTTGTCGGGCGACGCCGCGTCGTACTACCGCCTCGCGATGCGCACGCCGCTGCCGGGGTACTCGACCGAGCGCGAGCCGGTGATCGTCGCCGACGGCCGGATCGCGCTGGTGGTCGCGGGCGACCTCGACGCCGGATTGATGGAAGAGGCTCGCGACGAGGCGGCGCGCAAGCGCGTGCTGGCAAACCACGCGATGCTGCGACGCTGGTCCATCGTGCACAGCCTGATGGCCATGGGCGCGCTGTTCGGGTGCGCACTGCTCGTGGCGGGACGCTGCGGCGCGCTCGTCGCGTCGCTGCTCTGGGCCGACAACCTGTGGCTGTCGCACTACGGAGTCGGATTTCTGCGCGAGGACATCGCGGCGGCCTGCACCCTGGGGCTCGTCGCCGCGCTCGTCGTGCTGTTTCGCCTGCCGCCTGAGAAACGCCGCGCGCGCCTCCTCCTCGCCGCCGCCGCAGCCGTCGCCGGCTCTCAACTCGCCCTCACGCGCCTCGAAGGCCTCGGGACCGCCACGCTCCTCGTCGGCCTCTGGGCCGCGACGCGATGGGCCTCGAAGCGCTTCGTCCGCTCCGACGCGTGGCTCGCGCCGGGGATCGTCGCGGGCGTCTGGCTCCTCGCGTCGCCCTACCTCATCTTCAACGCGGCGAAAACCGGAAGTCCGCTTCACCCGATGCGGAACCACGCGCAGTTCTGGCGCAATCACGAATTCGCGGGACAGCCCGGCTTCGCGACGCGCGCCGAGGTCGTCGCGAACTCGTACTGCGGCCCGCCCGAGACGCCCTTCCATTATGTGTTCGGCCTGCACTCGCTTCCCGAAGTCGCCGGCCGCTATGTCTCCGGCCTCTGGGCCGGGTACACGCGCTACCTCTCGCGGCTGCTCGCGGATCGCGCGTGGCTCGCGTGGCTTGTCCCCCTCGCGGCCGCGGGGCTCGTGTGGCGAAGGCGATGGGAAGGGGCGTTCGCGATCGGCGCCGGGCTGGTTGCGCTGCTGCCGTTCGCGTTCATCCTGACGCTCGACACGGTTCTCCCGGACCCGAACCTGAGAGGCGTCGAGCCGCGATTCGCGCTTCCGACGCTTCCGTTCGCGTTCCTCTGGATCGCGGGGGGCGTCGGCGCGGCGGCCCACTGGTTTGCGTCGCGGAGGGAAGCGGACGCGGCGAAAGCTTGAGCCGGTTCCCGGCCGCCCGCAGAATCTCGCGACCGCAATGCCGACGCCTCCCAGCGATCCCGCCCCGAACGACCTGACCGTCCTCAAGACGGCGCTTCGGCAGAATCTGCTCACGCCCGAACAGGTCGCCACGATTCTGCGCGAAGCGCCCGAGGGCCGGCTCGCGGAGACGATGCGGGCGAAGGGCTGGGTGCGGCCCGAGGCCCTTGAGTCCTTTCTCAAGAGCGGCGCCGAGCTCGCCGCCCCCTCGGACTCGAACCTTCCGGCGGAAGTTCAGGCCGCGATGCGCGACCCCGAGCGCCGCTTCGGCGAGTTCGTCCTCGTCTCCCCGCTCGGCAAGGGCGGCATGGGAGAAGTCTGGCGCGCGTGGCAGCCGGCGCTGGGGCGCGTCGTCGCGCTGAAGCGGATGTCGGGAACTTCCGCGGAGGACGAAGCGCGTTTCCGTCGCGAGGCGCAGATCGTCGCTTCCCTCCAGCATCCGAATGTCCCGGCGGTCTACGAATTCGGCGTGCTCTCGGGGCGTTTCTACATCGCGATGCAGCTTCTCGAAGGGCGCACGCTCGCGGGAATCAAGGTACCGCTTCGCCGCGCGCTCGAAGTAATCCGGGACGCGGCGGAAGCGATTCATGCGGCGCATGTGCGCGGCATCGTGCACCGGGACCTGAAGCCGCAGAATCTGATGCTCGACGAATCGGGGAAGCTGTACGTGATGGACTTCGGCCTGGCGCGGGCGGACGCCGGCTCGGGGAGCGACCGCGGGCTGACTGTGAGCGGCGAGCTGCTGGGGGGAGCAGGCGTGGGGGAAGGCGTACGCGGTCGGGCCGGCGACGGATGTGTGGTCGCTGGGGGTGACGCTGTACGAGCTGGCGACGGGGCAGCTTCCGTTCAAGGGGCGCCACTATTCCGAAGTGCTCGACGCGATCCGCACGGCGGACCCGGCGCGGCCCGGTTCGATCGCGGAAGGGGTCGGCCTCGACGTCGAGACGATCATCCTGCACTGCCTGAGGAAGGAGCCGTCGAAGCGGTATGCGAGCGCGGCGGAGCTGGCGGCGGACATCGCGGCGGTCCTGCGCGGGGAAGCGATCAAGGCGCGGCCGGTCGGGCAGTGGGAGCGGGCGGGGAGGCGGCTCGTGCGGTACCCGGCGACGTACGCCGCGGTTTTTTTTGCGCTTCTCATGGCGGCGGTCTACACCGCCGTGATTCACGACGCGTCGGAACCCGTGCAGGACGACGACCTGCGACGCGCCAGGCTCGAGCAGCTCGAGGGTAACGCCGAAGCGCTCGACCAGATCCTGCTCGCGAGTCCGTCGACGGCGCCTTACGCAAGGCTGGCGCGAGAAAGGCACGATGGGGACTGGATCAGAATCGTATCGGCACAGGAGGCCTCGCGACGCGCGAGAAACGACCCGGCGTTGGAGCCGATCGAGCGCGCCGTGCTGCTGGCATTCGCCGCGGGAGGGTTCCCGGCGGACTATCAGTCCCTGCGCCAGCTGGAGCCGCTCCTTGGAAACGGTCGCCTCTCAGCAGAGCTCGGATTCGACGTGCGCCGCTACCGCCTCCATTTCGTGACCGACCCTCCGGACGCCATCCAGGAGAGCTGGCCGCGGCACGAAAATCCCTACGACGAAGGTTTCCGGAACCTGTTCAGGTTCACCGCCCCGTCCCGTGGCGACGCATGGCTCTACGTCCCTCAGGCCGGAAGACTCGAGTGCGACCTTCAGGTAAAACTCCCCGCTTCCCCGCCGCCCGGGGGATTCGTCTACATGTCCGACGGGATGGGAAGCGGGATCCTTCTGTCAACCCATTGGATGCGCGAGGGCAGCACGCCTGATCGTCCCCCGCTGGAATTCACAAACGGCCCGGACGCAGTCGCGGCCACAATCGCGCTCGGCGGCCGACTTCCGACGTTCGCGGAGCTCGAGATTCTGCGCGCCCTCGCGTCCAGTGGGCTTCCCCTCGAATACGATGCGAAAATCCCGGAGTGGGCAACTCTGCAGGATCCTCCCGCCGGGTCTCCCCCTGCTCCCCCCGCGCCGAACCTGCGCGGTTACGCCAGGGTCGTCAGGGACGCGCCATGAACGAGCAGGGTGCCGAAGCTCTTCTTCAGGTCTCCTCCGGAAACTTCCGGGCCCTGCGTCCGGTGTACGACGAACAGGCGCCCGCCGCCTGGGGTCTCGCCCTCCTGGTCACTCGTCGCCGCCGGCGCGCGGCGCGGGTCCTGACCCGGCTCTTCTCCGAAGTCTCGACTTCCCCCGAACGTTTCGCCGACGGCCGCGATTTGCGCGTCTCCATCCTCGCCGCAACCCTCCGGCTCGCTTCGCTGGAAACACGCCGGAAGCGCTGGCCGTGGCCTCGCCCGGCGAGACGCTCCCGGGCGTTCGAGGGCCCGGTCGACGCTTCGTTCGCGCAGCGAATCGATTCGGCGACGGACGAACAGGCTCTCCGGCTCGCGCTGGAAGCGGTGGAGGGGTTGTCGCCGGAGGACCTTGCGGACGCGACCCGCAAGGCTTCCGCGCGTCCTTCGCCGCCCGCGCCGCGCTGGCGCCATCCGCCCCGCTCGCTCAAGGCGCTTCTGCTCATGAAGGCCACGGAGGCGGCGCGCCCGGAGAGGAAGTACGTCCGGTGGTTTCTGATCTGGCTGGCCCCGCTCGCGGGACTGGTCCTGGCAAGGTTGAGTGAGCGGACGGCGCCGCGGTTGCCGATCGAACGATATTCGCCGGCGCCCATCAGGGGAATCGACGATCGGCCTACGGAAGAAGAGAAGTCGAGCCTCAAGCGATTCGTTCTTCAGCCGGAGGGGAAATGAAGTCCTGGCGCTGGTGGTTATCGCTGGGCGCGATCCCGCTCTGGATCGCCGTGTTCGAATGTGCCTGGGCGCTGGCGAACTGGGAGGCAAACCGCAGGATCGGGAATCTGATCTCGGAGGCGAAGAGAACGGGAGTCCTTCCCGACAGCTGGAAGTCGGATTTCGCCGTGACCTCGGCGAGACCGTATGACCCCTGCGTCGTCGCGTGCCGCTACGCCGGCTATGCGCCCGACCCCGCGCCTGCCCTGCAGGACTTTGCTTTCCGCTGGGATGTGCCGCCCGAGCGGCTCTGGCTCCCCTTCTTTCGCGGATGGATCCGGGCCAATCCGGAAGCGCTTGCGGAACTCCGCCGTGGATCGGCGCTCCTGCGCGCCCGGGACCTGTCTGACCCGAGAGGCGTCGAGAACCTGCCCGATAATTGGTTCGACTCCGACATCAACTACCCCGTCAAGCTGAGCCTGCAGCTGGCGTTCTGCGCCGCGCGCGTGGCGCAGATCGACGGAGACCCGGAATGCGGCGCGATCCTCGCCGACGCCTTCGGATTGGTCCGCCTGATGGCGATGCCCGACGGGAGCGCCCCCAATGGCAACCGGCGCGACGTCGCCCTGGGCCCGCTCCAGGTCCTTCGCTTCCTCATGGAATCGGAAAGCGCCGCGCTGCTGGCCCCCGGACTGCTCGAGTCGCTCCGAACTCTTCAGCCCGGCATTCTTCGAAAAGTCGCCGTGCGGGAAGCTCGAAGGGTCAATCGCATCCGGTTCCTCCTGTACGTGAACGAGCCGCGTCGATACGCGAAGAATTGCCCGTACCTGGTCTCGGCCCGGAACTTCGCTGGAATCGATGAGAATGAATTGCACCCCTGGCATGCGAGGCTGATGCTCCTCGACCAGAAGCTCGGCGATTCCGGGCTGCTCACGCCTCTGGTCCGGCTCTTCCTGGCCAACGACGCGGAGCAGTGGCTCCGCGATGCAGAGAAGGGGTATTTCCGAAGCGACCAATTCGAGGAAGACGTCTGTATTTCCGGAGAGCGGCTCGCCCTGATGCGCGCCGCGGCGCGGATGTACGCGAGGCCGGATGAAGCGGCGCCTGCCGACCCGGAAGCGGTTCGAGACCTGCCGGAGGAGCTGGCTGCACGCGTGCGGGTGACCCGGGAGGGCTCTTCGATCATTGTGCAGGCAACGGAATGGACGCCCTCTCTGGATTCTTCCGCGCCTGTGCCGGTGCAGTCCATCCGAGTGAGACGCTGATCGACCGAGCCGCTTGACAGGTTCCAAATCCCCTGGACTGAATGTCCATTTGTTCGTCTGATGTTAGGTATGGCCCTGCGCCCCATTGTCAACCCCCCTCACCGCTGGAATGCGCTCCAGCATGAGTTCCTCGACGCTCCTCCCCCGGCAAAACTCGAAGTGTTCGAGGAGGAAGCGAAATCGGTTCTCGTCGAGAACGAATCTCCCGATGTCGGGTTCCGCTGGTCGGTGAACCCGTACCGCGGCTGCATCCACGGGTGCGCGTACTGCTACGCGCGGCCGTCGCACCAGTACTGGGACTTCGGAGCCGGAACGGACTTCGAGCGCAAGATCGTGGTGAAGGTCAACGCGCCGGAGAGGCTGCGCGAGGGATTCCTCAAGCGCTCATGGGCCGGCGACAGCGTCACCTTCAGCGGCAACACGGACTGCTACCAGCCCCTCGAGGCGGAATACCGGATCACGCGACGGTGCCTTGAGGTGTGCCACGAATTCCGAAATCCCGTGGGGATCATTACCAAGTCCGCGCTGATCCGGCGGGATCAGGATGTGCTCGCTGCGCTGGCGCGCGACGCGCGGGCGGCGGTCTACTTCAGCATCCCCTTCGCCGACGCCGCGATGACCCGCAAACTCGAGCCGTGGGCGCCCGCGCCGCAGGCCCGCTGGGACGCGATGCGCGCCCTGGCCGGCGCAGGGATTCCCGTCGGAGTTTCGGTCTCCCCGATCATCCCCGGGCTGAATGAGAGCCAGATTCCCGAAATACTGAAGCGCTCGCACGACGCCGGGGCGCGCTCGGCGTTTCACATCCTGTTGAGGCTTCCCTCCGAGGTGAAAGACATCTTCTTCGAGCGCCTCGCCGCGGAATTGCCGCACCGCGTCAATCGCGTCCGGCACGCCGTCGAGGACGTCCGTGGAGGGAAACTCAACGATCCCCGCTTCGGGATGCGCATGCGGGGAACCGGCCCGCGATGGGAGGCGATCGCCCGGTTGTTCGACGTGTGGCGGCGGAAACTCGGGATGGAACCGTCCGGCCTGGTGGACGCGGCGACGACCTTCCGGCGGCCGTCGATCCAGGGGGCGCTCTTCCCGGACGGCAAATGACTCGAAACCTCCCCTCCTCGACCGCTGTATAGTAGGAAGCCGCCACAAATCCAGAGGGACTCCATGCCCACCGCCCGCTTCCGCGCCCCCATTCTCTTTGCCGCCTCGACCCTGATCGCCGCCCTCGCGGCGCTTCCCCTCCTGCTGCGCGCGGCTCCGCCGGCGGTCAAGTGGTTCAGCGCGCGGACCGTGGCGGAAGTCGGACGGACGAGGATCATCGCGTTCGGGGTGGAAGCGGCGCCGGAGAAGGATGCGGCGCCTGCGATCGAAATCGGCGACGGCGGGTTGCTCGAGGTCGTCGCGCCGCCTGCGGTGCTCAAGGGGCGGACCACGGGGTATCTTCGCGTCCGCGGGCTCAAAGCAGGCGAGACCTCCCTGCGCATCGGCGACGCTTCGATCACCGTGAAGGTCGTCAATCCGCGCGTGGTTTCCGCGGCGCGGCCGGAAATCGTCGGCCCGGCCGACGGCGCGATCGCGTGGGGCAAGTTCTCGGTCGGCGTCGAAATGGATGCGGAAGCGGGCGGGCCGGGAGCGACGCACGCCCTGCGCCTGAATCCGGGCGGTCAGCGTATTCCGAAGCGCGTGAGCGGCACCACCTGGGGGCCGACGCTTCGGGTGCTCTACGAGGTCGACGGCACGGATCTCGCCGAGGGCCCTGTCGAGATCACGCCGATCCTGCACCGCGCGGACGGCGCGGAAACCGAGGGCGAGACGATCGTCGTCACGCTCCTCAAGCCTTCGGACGAAGACGCGATCGAAATGGAAGCCGAAGACCAGCGCGAATCGAAGCGGCCGGACCGCTTCAGCAAGGACCCGCTGTTCATCGCTCCGGACGCGAAGGCGAGCGGCGAGGAATACGTGAACCTGTTCGGCGCGGAGCCGGTTCCGTGCTTCCACCTGACGGTGGAAAGTGCGGGGTGGTACCAGGTGGCGATCCTCGCGAAAGGGTCGTTCGCGGGCGGCGCGTTCCCGACGGTGGGGCTGTTCATCGACGGCAAGGACCCGCCTTCCACGAATGTGAGGCTGATCGACGAGGACTGGCATCGCGTGCTGCTGGGCGTCCCCGTGCGGCTCGACAAGGGGGAGCGCGTGCTGACGCCGTACTTCCTCAACGACTTCTATGCGGCCGGCGTGCCGGCCGACCGGAACCTGTTCCTCGACCGCCTGGACATCGTGCGCGTCGACCGGCCGAAGGGCGGAGCAGGCGAGGGCAGCGACCCGGGCGGGCCGATGATTCAGCCCGCGGGGATGGCGCCGGGGCGGGACGCGTGGAGCTCGCTGCGCGTTGCATTCGCGGACAACATCGACGGGAAGCAGATCCCGGGGACGGTCGAGATCAACGGCGTGGCCTGGTGGCGGCGGATGGAGAAGTCGGCCGGGCCGAAACTCGAGCTCCTCGTGAACGGCGCGGGCATTTCCTCGCAGCATTCCGCAACCCCGAAATGGTGGCTCGACCCCGCGTACCTGAAGGAAGGCGAGAACACGCTTCAAATCGTCGCGATGCTCGACGACGGAACCACTGTCCGCACGCCGGAGCAGCGCGTGACCTGGCGGCCGCCGTGGAAGGACGCTGCGGCGCGCAAGCCGATGCCCTTCCTGCGGTTCCCCGTACGCGACCGCGCCTGGGATAACGAGACGCGCAAGGCGCTGACGACGGACGGCGACTGCCCCGAGAAAGTGTGCGCGCGCTTCGCTTCCAACGGCACCGCGACGCTCACGCTCCCGGAACACATGAGCGGGCCCTTCCTGATCTGGGTTGAGGCGAAGGGCGACCACTACGACGGCGCGCCGAAGGCCGAAGTCGTGCTGCGCGCCGGCGGGAAAGAAACGAAAATCAACACGATCGACGTCGGCGGCTGGTGGAACCCGCACATGACGGGCATCACCGCGCTCCCCGAGGGGAAGAAAACGCTTTCGATCTCGTTCATCAACGACAAGTACGACGAAGGGAAGGGCGACCGGAATTTCAACCTGCAGGGGGTCATCCTCGTCGGCGCGCCGCCGGCGGCGGACGGGCGCGGGCCGCGGGTGAAGATCGCCTGGCCGCTTGAGGGCGCCGAGGTCTGGATGCAGGACGCCGTGGTCGCAATGCCCGTGGACGACTTCGGCGTCGCGTGGATCGACACCGAGGTCGACGGGAAGCGGACCGGAGTGCGCGGCGAAATGCTCGGCAAGGTCGGGCGCCTGACGTTGCCGCTTCTGGCCCGCGGTCTCGCTCCGGGCGAGCACAAGCTCGTCGTCATCGCTGCGGACACTTCAGGGCACGAAGGGCGCTCGAAGGAACGGAAGTTCATGGTCCCGGCGAAAGCGCCGGAAACGCTGACCCGCTACGACCGCGCCGTGCACCTTCTGAACCGCTTCGCCTACGGCCCGGATTCGGTAGAGCTGGCCGCGGTTCTCACGATGGGCGAAGAGGCGTACATCGAGGACCGCCTCGCCCGCGGCCCGGACGACCCCGGAGACGCGTCCGCTCTCGCCGCCGCAGGGATCGTCTTCGACGGCCGCAACGACCAGTACGACGTGATGGGCCGCGACGCGTATCACGCGGTCGCTTCGCCGAATCCCGTCCGAACCCGCTTCGTCCGCTGGACCGACAACCACTTCAATACCTGGATCCGCAAGACCGGCGGCCGCGCCGAGTGGCAGGAGCGCCGCATTTTCACGCGGCTCGGCGCCGCGCCGTTCCGCGACCTGCTGTTCGCGTCGGCGACGAGCCCGTGCATGATGCAGTACCTCGACCAGCAGTTCAGCTTCGCTCGGAACCTGAACGAGAATTACGCGCGCGAAATCTGCGAGCTGCACACCGTCGGCGTGCACGGCGGGTACGCGCAGAAGGACGTGACCGCGCTCGCGAACATCATCACGGGCTGGATGTACTCGAACGAGGGCGACGGAAAGAAAGCGGGCTACGCCGACGACTGGAAGTGGCGTTTCGACCCCGCGCTCTGCGACCCGCGCCCGCAACGTTTCTTCGGCATGATCTTCCCCAAGGCCGGCCCCGCGGAACGCTTCGACCGCGCGCGCATGGCGGTCGAGCTGCTTGCCGGGCATCCGTCGACGGCGACGTTCGTCTGCTCGAAGCTCGTAGCGCACTACATCTGCTGGCCGGCGCCCGAGGACGTGACGGCGGACCTGGCGAAGGTCTTCCTCGAGACGGACGGAGACATGAAGGAAGTGCTGCTGGCGCTGGCGAAACATCCCGCGTTTTTCCGCGAGGGGCTCAAGGAACGCGTCGCCCCGCCGTTCGACCACGCCGCGCGCATCTCCCGCTGCGTGAATTTCCGGCTCCCCTGGCAGGTCATCGACCTCTGCGCCAGAAGCGGGGCCGGCGTCTACGACCGCCCGACTCCGGACGGCTTCCAGGAAGAAGACACGGCCTGGACAAGCACGAACGCGACGCTGCAGCGGTGGAAATTCGCGCGGGAAAACGAGTGGATCCTGTCAACGACCGTCCCGAACCCGTTCCGCTGGAACAACGAGAAGACGACGACCGAAGAGCAGCGGCAGTTCCTCGTCGACATCGTCGCGGTGAAATTGACCGGAAAGGTGCTGAGCGCCGATTCCAACGAAGCCGCGATGTCGGTCATGAAGGCGTGCAAGGGCAACCGCGACGACCTGGCGAGGGAGGCGGCGAGTTTCGTCGGGCAGATGCCGGAGATCGGGCTGAAGTAGGGCTGGTGGTTGGTGAGGCCGAGGATAAAAGCAAAGACAAATCCCAAATCCCAACTCCAACTCCAAATTCCAACCGACGTCTGCAGAATTGGGATTTGGAGTTGGAGTTGGCGTTGGGATTTGTCGTGGTCGTTTTCGCAAGCCCCAAAGACAGCTTCAAGGAGTCACGCATGCACCTGACCCGCCGCTACTTCCTGAAACTCTCCGGCGCCATCGGCGCCTACCTCGGCGTCACTCCGTTCGATCTCTTCGCCGAGGACGCGGCGCCCGCGGCCGCCCTCAAGCCCGTCAGGAAAGGCAAGACCCTCGTCCTCGTCTTCATGCGCGGCGGGGTCGACGGCCTCAACCTCGTCATCCCCTGGAAAGACAAGAACTACTCCACTCTCCGCAAGTCCATCCAGATCCCCTCGCCCTCCCGCGAAAAAAACGACGGCCGCGCCATCGACCTCGACGGCTTCTTCGGCCTCCACCCGCGCCTCGCCGCGCTCCTCCCCTTCTTCAAGGACGGCACCGCCGCCGCCCTCCACGCCGTCGGCCACGACCGCAACACTCGAAGCCACTTCGAGGAACAGGACGTCTGGGAGACCGGCGTCACCGGCAACACGATCAATTCCGACGGCTGGGTCAACCGCCACCTTCTCACCTCCACCGGCCACGGCCCGATCCGCGCCGTCGCGATCGGTGAGGCGCTTCCCCGCATCATGCACGGCAAGTGCTGCGCCTACGCGGTGCGCGGGATCGACGACCTGAGTCTTCCGGACGGCCGCACGGACCGCGCGACGGTGGGCGCGGCGCTCGAGCACGCGTACAGGAAGGATGCGAAGAAAAAGGCCGGCGACGCGCGCGACCTTCTTGCGGACACAGGGCAGGCAACGCTCGAAGGAATCGAGAAGCTCCGCGGGATCGTCGGGCAGAAATACGAGCCGAAGCTGCCCTATCCGCAGACGGACATCGCGCGCCAGCTCATGCAGGCGGCGAGGCTCATCAAGGCCGACGTCGGCCTCGAAGTCGTCGAAGTCGATTACGGCGGCTGGGACACGCACCAGTTCCAGGGCGCCGCGCAGGGCCCGTACGGCGATCTCGCGCAGGGGCTGGCGGAAGCGCTGGCCGCGTTCGTCACGGACCTCGGCGAGAAAGCCAACGACGTCATCGTGCTCACCATGTCCGACTTCGGCCGCACGGCCGAGGAGAACGGCACCGGCGGAACCGATCACGGATGGGGAAACGTGCTCCTCGCGATGAGCCCATCGCTGAAACGCGAAGGTCGCAAGCCGGTCCTCGGCACCTGGCCCGGCCTCGCCCCCGACCAGCTCCACGACAAGCGCGACCTGATGCACACGACGGATTTCAGGGACGTCATGGCTGAGGTTGTGAAGGGGCATCTCGGGAACGAGACGCTCGCAAAGGTGCTGCCGGACCATGAATTCAAGGCCGTGGGACTGCTCCAGGCATGATTCCGCCAGGCACTGGCACGTCCGCTCTCGACGCGGCCATCGCAAATCACTTTCCAGGCGTCGCACCCGGAATTGCCTTCCCGGTTGGCGACGTGAAGCCGTTCGCCGGCGTGAGAATCTTCCGCGATCCCCAATGCCGTTTCTGGTTCTACATGACCTACGGGATCAGCGATCTGGTCGAGAAAATGGGGAACCACCCCGCGCTCTCCGGCCGGGGTTACGAATTCACGATGCGCGTTCCCTTCGAAGCGGAGGCGCCGGTGTGGGTCGCTCCCTTTCTCGGCGAACTGACCCGGATTCTGAAACCGAAGGGCACTTCTCTGTGCGATTCCGAGCCGGTCCTGCTCGGCCGTCCGCTCACGACGATGGAGCCGACAAGGCTCGACGCCGTTTTTTTCACCGCTGACATCCAGCTCGGCCACGGTATCGACACGCCAAACGGCTACGTCTCCTTCCTCCAGGTCGTCGGCATCGACGCAATCGAGGCCGCGGTCCTTTCGTTTACACCGGGCACCACGCTGCCGCTTCTGCGCAAGCTCGGCCCGGGCAACCCGTTTTTCATGACGATTCTCGACCGCAAGAGTGTGCTGCCGCAAACACAGTGAGGTCATGCGGGGGGCTCTTCGAAGGGCAGGATGCCGCCCTGAGCGGGCGGAGCGAGTCGAAAGGGGCGTCCACAGCGTGATGGTACCCGGCACCGCTCGAGCGCACTCGCCGGGCCGTGCCCATGTAAGATGCGACGCGTGCTCCGCTTCTCCACGGCTCTCCTGCTCGCCACAGCCACGGCCTTCGCGGAGGATCCACCCGTCTCCAAGGCCGAGGGTTTTGGCGCCACCTCGAAGGGCGGCGACGGCGGCGCGGTCGTCAAGGTCACGACCCTCTCAGATTCGGGGGCGGGATCGCTTCGGGAAGCGCTGGCATTCTCCGGCCCGCGCATCATCCGCTTCGACATTGACGGCACCATCGACCTGAAGTCGCCTCTTCGTTGCACGGAGGGGCGCGTGACAATCGACGGAGCCTCGGCGCCTGGAAAGGGCGTGACGGTTTTCCGCCATGGGATTCAGTTCCGCGGCGACTGCGACGACATCGTGGTGAAGCAGCTCCGGATCCGCGTGACCGAGGGCGGAGCCGAAGGCGATTGCATCACGATGTGGGGGAAGGACGGCGGCACGATCGAGCGCGTCCTCATCGACCACTGTTCGCTCGTCGGCGCGACGGACGAAGGAGTGAATACCTGGGGCGAGGTGCACGACGTCACGGTGCAGTGGACGATTATTGCGGAGGGGAAGAACAAAGCCGACCACCCAAAGGGGATTCACAACTATGGCTGGCTCTCCGGCGTCGGCTCCGACCGGATCACGATCCACCACTGCCTCTTCGCGAGCAACATGGACCGGAGCCCGAAAGTGCAGGGCGGCCTCTACGACATCGTGAACAACGTGATCTACAATTGGAGCGGCAACAACGCTTCCAAGATCGACGAAGGCGCGCGCGCCAATGTTGTCGGAAACTTCTGGATCGCCGGCCCTCGGTCCTCGCCTGACCGCGGGTGCGTCTTCGTCAACGACGCGGAGAAGGGGACGCGCGTGTTTGCCGAGGGAAACGTGAGCGCGCTGACGCCGAAAGGGACCGAGGACGCCTGGGGGATCGTGACGTGGTACGAGGGCGCGAAGGCGCACCGGCCCGCGCCGGACGAGTTCCGGGCGAAACTGCGATTCGAGGCTCCGAAAGTAGCGGCGCAGCGCGCGGCCGAAGCTCGCGAGCTTGTATTGAAGCGAGCCGGCCCGAAGTGGCGGGACGCGGAGGACGAGCGAATCCTGAAGGAAGCAGGAGCCCAATAGGGCAGCCATCCTGCCGCCCGTCGGGCGGGCGGATCGAGGGCCCGATCGAGGCGATTCCATTGCCGACGGCTTGCTTCCGCGGAACGGAGCTACCGAATCCGTATTATCTTCGCGTGAATTCTCCCTTCGAATCGCTCAGGGCGGACCAGGCTTACCTCTTCAGACACGCCCTTCTCAGGGACGCCGCGTATCAGCTCCAGCTCCCCGGCGACCGCGCGCGGCTGCACGCGCTGACATTCGCGGCGATCGAGGCGATCTGTGGTGGGCGGGCGCCCGGGCCGCTGCCCGGCGACTACGACGAGCGTTCCTTCCAGCCACACCCGACGGATCCGTTTTCGCTCGAACTCGCGGACCACGCGACGGCCGTCGAGTCGCTTCCCGCCTTGCGCGGGGGAAGCGCGAGCCTCGATGACGCCAGGGGTGCGCGCCGGCTCTACCTGGGCCGCGCGGCGGAAATCGCGGAGAGGAGCTTCCAGAACGACGTCGCGGTGAAATTGTGGGGGGTTCACGCGGAGACGGTGGAGGGACTTGAGAAAGGCGAATCCCTGCGCCGAGCCGCGATTGTCGCGTTCCGTTCAGGACGGCTGACGACCGCCGAGCCCCTCTTCGAGCAGGCGCTCGACCTGTTCCGGGAGGGCGGAGACCGGCGTCTCGAAGGCGCGGTCCTCGGCAGCCTGGCAAGCGTGTACAAGGCTTCGGGTCGCATGGCGATTGCGGAACGCAGCTATGGACAGGCGCTGGCGCTTCACCGCGAAACCGGAAACCGGAAAGCGGAGGGAGTCGAGATGGAGAATCTGGCGAGCCTGTGGCACGAAACCGGGAGGATCGAACAGGCCGAGGCATACCACCGGCAGGCGATTCTCATCAGCCGCGAAGCCGGCGACCGTCGCGGAGAGGGAATCGCCGTGGGCAACCTCGCGATCCTCCTCGACGAAACCGGGAGGTTTCAGGAAGCCGAGCGGTGCTTCGAAAGCGCGCTCGAGATTCACCGGAAGGTCGGCAATCGGCGCATGCAGGGGATAAACCTCTGCAATCAGGCCTCGGTTTTCCGCAGGGCCAGACAGTTCGAAGTGGCCAGGCGGAAGTTCGAAGAGGCGCTCGCAATCGACCGCGAAGTCGGCAATCGCCAGTCACAGGGGATCGCGCTCGGCAACCTTGCAATCCTGTGCAAGGAGCAGGCTCGATTCGAGGAATCGGAACGTCTTTACGGCCAGGCGCTCGAGATCCACCGGGAGATCGGCAGCCGTCGCTACGAAGGAATCACGCTGGGCAGCCTGGCGAATCTCCACCTTGGGCTCAGCCGGCACGGTCTGGCCCGTCCGCTTTTCGAGCAGGCCATTCAGATCGATCGACAGGTCGGCAACAGACGCTTCGAGGGCCTGCACCTCTGCGACCTCGCTCTCCTTCACCTCGACCTCCAGGAAATCGTTGAAGCGCGGGCGCTGTGGACCGAGGGAACGACCATTCTGCGCGTGCTCGGCGACGTCGGGCAGCTCGAGCTTAATTCGGCGGTCATCCGCAAGGCCTGCGAGCTCGCCGGCGTGCCTTGCTTTGAAACATGAGCGGGCGCGGCAATTCAGGCTTTCGACCCGCCGCCGCCCTCGAGTTCCTCGATGCGCTTCACGTAATACTCCTCCGCCACCACGCGCCTTTCGTGCAGTTCGCGGATCGCCTGGACGCCGATGAGCGGAGAATCGTGGAGAAGCCGCAACAGGGCGGCCTCGTCGGCGACTTCGATGAGCTCGCAACCTTCGTCGCCCGCGCGAAGCGTCGCGGTGCGCGGCTGGCCGGGCTTCAAGAGCGCCGCTTCGCCGAAAAAACCCTCGGTGCATTTCTGCGCCCAGCCGGTCTTCTCGATCACGACGACGCCGTGGCCGCGCTCGAGCACGAACATCGTGGTGCTGGGCCCGCCTTCCCGCGCGATGAGTTCGCCGGGGGCGTAGCGGCGGCGGCCGGAGGGCGGGAGGAGGTCGAGGGCGCCGCGCGGGCTGGAGAGGTAGCTTTCGAGATCCTCGAGGAGGGCGCGCGCGCCCGAGTAGCGTTCGGCCGGAACCCGGCGAAGGCAGCGGCCGACGATTCCCTCGAGGGCTTTGGGGACCGGGTCTGCGAAGCGGCGCTTTTCGGGAAGCCGGCCCAGGACTTCGTTCGGCGGCGGCGCGATTTCGCTCACGAGTTTCGAAAGAACCTGCGCTGTGGAGTCGCCGGAAAACGGAAGCTCGTGCGTGAGAATCTCGTAGAGAACGACCCCCAGCGACCAGACGTCGGCGCGGACGTCGATGCGCTCCAGCGCCCCCGCCGCCTGCTCCGGGGCCATGTACAAGGGAGTCCCCATGACGGCGCCTTCCATGCTGAGGTACGGGTCCTCCTGCGACGCCGGATCGCCGACAGGCAGGTCCGGCCGCCCCAGCCATTTCGCCAGCCCGAAGTCCAGCACGCGCGCCCGCGTGTAGTCCGGAACGAGCAGGATGTTCGCGGGCTTCAGGTCGCGGTGCACCACCTTCGCTTCGTGCGCATACGCCATCCCCTCGCACACCCGGAGGAAATCGCGCAGCAGCCGTGCACGGGAAGCGCTTCGAGTTGAGCTGTCCGAGGCGCGCTCGCCGAGAAGAACGTCGCTGAGTGAAGTCCCCTGGACCATTTCCTGCACGATGGCGAACGACGTGCGCCCCTCGTGCTTCCACATGCCGAAGTCGTATATGCGGATGATGTTGGGGTGCACAAGCCCGGCGAAGGTGGCCTCCCGGCGGAAGCGCTGGAGTCGCTGCATCGAGTTCGCGGTAAGTTCGGTGCCGCCGCCGGAGTCGAGATCGAGCGGGAACACCTTGAGGGCCACGTGCCTGTCCTGCAGCGTGTCGCGCGCCTGGTAGACGACGCCCATGCCGCCGCGTCCCAGTTCGCGCACGACGACATACCGCCCCGGGGTCAGCGGCGGATCGACGAACGCAGTTTTCCCGGAAGGCACGGTCATCGACGGTTCCCCTCCTGCGACGGTCAGCGTCCGGCGCGGGGGTGATGATAACGCAGAATTGGCACCCGCGACTCCGACTCGTCGGGACGGCACCTGAGCGGAAGTCCCGCCCTTCGACGAACCCGCCTCTTCACCTGTGCCTTGAAATCATCGGGACGCCTGATACAGTCCCCCGGGAAATTTCTCAGGCAAACGGGAGGGACGGCTCAATGCAGAACTTCATTCCGACGTTCATCGCGGAACAGAACAAGGCGGGGAACAGGAACGGCACGCTCAAGGCGACGGCCCTCTTCGTCGACATCAGCGGATTCACGCCCCTCACGGAGAGGGCTTTCAAGCTGGGGGACTCGGGCGCGGAAGTCATCTCGCGCGAGCTGACGAGGCTGTTCGACCCGATGGTCGATGCCGTGCACAAGCGCGGCGGGTTCATCGCCGCGTTCGCGGGCGACGCGTTCATGTCGGTCTTCCCGGAGAGCGGGAAGGACGGCGCCGGCGCGGCCACGAACGCGCGCGACGCGGCGGCGGAGATCATGGAGTTCGTCAAGAAGCGCGGCACCGCGAAACTGGGGACCAAGAACATCCGGTTCGCCGTGAAGTGCGGACTGGAGCGAGGGAAAGTCGACTGGGGTATTCCCCTGTCTGAGGACTCAAAGGCCCGGACCTGGTATTTCCGCGGAGACGCCATTGACGGCGCTTCGGTCGCTGAGCACGGCGCGAAGAAGGGTCAGATCAAGCTGGGGCCGATCGTCGCGAAGGCGCTGAAGGGCGCCGCGAAGGAGGCTGGCAAGGCGACGGCGACGCCGACGACGGCTCCGCCCAAGGGTTTGCTGGAGGCGTTCTTCCCGAGCGAGATCGTCGAAGCCGGGGACCGGGCGGAACTGCGCCACGTGGCGAGCTGTTTCATGCAGTTCGAGGGCGTGAAAACGCACGAGCAGGTGCAGGGAGTCTTCCGGGAGCTGGTCACGGGCATCGCGACCAATGGCGGCGTCCTCAACCGGATCATGTTCGGGGACAAGGCCTTTTCTGCGCTCGCGTTCTTCGGCGCGCCCAAGGCGACCGAGCATTCCGAAAGCAACGCCGTGGCGTTCGCGCAGGCATTCCGGGCGAGCTCGTCGGCCAAGCTGAAGGGAGTCCGTACGCGCATCGGGATCGACGCGGGCTTGTGCTACGCGGGGCCTGTCGGCGGCGCGCGGCGCAACGAGTGGTCCTGCCTCGGCGACGCCGTCAACACCAGCGCACGCCTCATGTCGTCCGCGGATCGCGGCGCCACCCTCGTCAGCGATCGCGTCAAGCACGCGGCAGAGTCCGGCTGGGAACTGAAGTCCCGCGGCAAGTTCAAGATGAAGGGGAAAGCGAAGAAGGAAGAGGCGTTCGAGCCGGGCGCGAAGCGCGGCTCCTCGCTGGGATTCACATACAAGTACCCGATGCTGGGTCGCGACAAGGAACTCGCGCAGCTTTCGGACTTCCTCGCACCGATTTTCGCCGCCACGCCGGAATTCGTCGGCGTCGTACGCCTGCTGGGCGAGCCCGGCCTCGGAAAGACACGCCTGGTCGCGGCCTTGCGCGCGAGCCTCGAAGAAAAAGGCAAGCCCTTCCACTGGATCCACATGCCCTGCGACGGCGTGCACAAGAGCGGCTGGAATTCCGTGGGCACCTGGCTCCGGAATTTCTTCGCGGTCACGGACGGCATGGAGCAGGGCAAGAAGAAGAAAGCGATCGAGAAGCGCTACGCGGAGTACTCCGACAACCCGAAAGTCCCCGAGTACACGCGCGGCGAATTGAAGCGCACCCTGAGCTTCGCGGCCGACATGGTCGAATGCCACTGGGAAGGCTCTCCGTTCGAGAAGCTGGACGACCCGAAGCTGCGCCACGAAAACCGGATCATCGCCGTAAAGGAACTGGTGAGGGCGCTCGCCGCCGTCGCCCCCGTCGTCATCGAAGTCGAGGATTCGCACTGGCTGGACGCGTCCTCCGCCGCCTGGCTCACCGCCATGACGCGCAACATCGCCGGCCTTCCCCTCGCCATCGTTTCCACTTCGCGCTTCGCCGACGACGGCACCAAGCCGCCGCTCGAGCTCGCGCGCGAAACAAAACTCGTCGACGTGGAACTCCAGCCGATCGCCGGCGAGGAATTCACGGCCGCCATGGCCCGGGCGCTTCTCGGCGCCGGCGTCGTCCTCGACGCCGAAGCTCTTCGCATGATCACCGCCAAGGCGCGCGGCAACCCGTTCTACACCGAGCAACTCCTCCTGCACGTCCACGACACCGGCGAGCTCATCCCCGCCGCTGCCCCCGAAAAGACCGTCGTCCCGACAGGCGGCGGCACTTCGACACGCGTCATCCGCAGGATGAAACTCAAGAGCGCCGATACCGCCCGCCTCCCCGGCTCCCTGAGCTCCCTCGTCACCGCACGTATCGACCGCCTCTCCCCCGAAGTCCGCGAAACCGTCAAACACGCCAGCATCCTCGGCGTCCGCTTCCTGGCAAACGTGCTGGGCGAACTTCTGAAGCGGTCGGGCGCCGTGAAGCGGTCTCTCGACGACCTCCTGCTCGAATCCCAGCGGGAGGGCGTCCTCGTGCCCGCGAGCGGTCCGCAGGAGCCGGCGGCCAAGACGTAGCGCTCACAGGCTTCCTTTTCCACGGGGAGACCGGGGTTCGGGCCCGCATATCGCTCACCAGCGGAGCCGGAATTCCGGAAATTTGTCGAGGGGATCGCTCCCCCGCGGTGTCTTACCATCATGACGACGATGATCCCCTTCGAAACCCTCGTTCGCGACCACCACGCGCTGGTCTGGCGCGTCGCGTTCGGCGTGCTCCGCGAAGCAGCCGCCGCCGAGGACGTGGCGCAGGACGTCTTCCTGCACCTGCTCGAGCACCCCGCGGCCATTGACGGGGCGCGCAGCATCCGTTCCGTCCTCGCCCGGACGGCGATGAACCGGGCGCTGAACGCGAAGCGCGGGGAGAAACGCCGCGAAGAAAGAGAGGTCGCCGTGTCCCAGACGACTCGCGAGGCGCCGGATCCTGCGGAAGCGGCTTTCCGCGGCGAGGTGCGCGCGAAGGTCGCGGCGCTTCCGGAAGACCAGCGCTCTGCCGTGGACCTGCACTACTTCCAGGGGCTGACGCTTCCGGAGTGCGCGGCGGCGCTCGAGATCCCCGAAGGCACGGTCTCGAGCCGGATCAGCGCCGCGCTGGCGCGGCTGCGGTCGGCGCTGGCGGGCGCGGCCACGGCGGCGTTGCTGGCCGCTCTCGAATCGGAGCTGTCGACCTGCGGGGCCGAGGAACCGCCGGCGGGGCTGGAAGAGCGGCTGCGCCGGCTCGAGCGAGGCGGTCGCGCTCCGCGCCCGGCGCCGGGGGGGACAGCGGGAACGATGAGAGGAGAAGTTGTCGAAGCAGCGAAGGTCGCAAGAAACAGTCGGAGACCGGCGGCCGTTGCCGTCGCCTCCGCTCTACTCGTGCTGCTCTCGCTCTGGCTCGGATGGAGGTGGGGCGCCGGAAATGAAGGCGGTGAGCACGACAATCCGGCGACGGACGCGGCGGTCGCTTCCAGAGTTGGCGATCGTGACACCAGGCCCGTCAGCGGGGAGCGAACAACGACCGATCCCGTGAGGGCTCATGCTGTCGGCCCGGTGCGCATCGCGGACGGATTCCTGATGCGCGACCATGGAGGCCTGACGCTCGCCGAGCCCGACGCCGGCGCCCTGGGCGGCGCGCTTCGCGTCCAGTCCGGCGCCATGCCGGATTTCCCGGAGCTCGGCCGCGCCGGCGGATGGCGCTTCGTGGACGATCCCCGGCTCGCGGCATTCACACCGGCGGATTCGCTCGAGCTGAAGGCCTTCCTCCGCGGCGATCCCGAAGCGGCGCTTCCGCCGACCCGGCTTCGTGTCCGCGCCCGTCTCCGGGAAGGAGAAGGCGTGCGGGAAGCGGAGCTGCTGGAGATCCTCGAGGCGGAATCGCTTCCGCCTTCCTGGTGGGCCGCCTGGCGCGACCTCCTGCGCATTCGCGGCGAGTTCGACGCGGCCTGGGACACGATTCCCCCGGGAGCCACGCGGCGCTCGAAGCTGGTGTCTCTGGCGGAGTCGGCAGCGGAAGCTCTTGGTCTGGCGCGGTCTGCGCGGGCGTCCGAGGGCTCGCCGAGGCGGGCGGCGATGATGGAAAACGATCTTGCGGGCTCGATTTCCGGCCGTCTTCGCCGGGTGGGGCTTGGCGGCCTGATGCGGGCCGAGCCGGATGCGTGGGATCTGCATGACGCGCTGATGGAGGCGGAGTCCGCGGAGGCGCTGAAGGCGCGACTTGTCGAGTCCTGGGGGGAAGAAGCGTTGTGGCTGGAAGCGTGGGTGGTGCGGACGTGGGGGGCTGATGGGGAGGGGATGCAGGGAGCGATTGAAGTGGGCCGGGCGTGCTCGCTCAAAGAGACCGAGTATCGTGCGTTGCGTGCCGACCTGCAGAAGCACTCGACAAATCGCCGCCGCGCGCCTTCCCCGGATCCTGTCGAGATCGCCGCGCGCCGCGACCTGTACCTGAAGCTCGGCCTGACGGTCGCCGCGGCCGGCCCGATGGAGCGGGAACGACTTCTGCTCGAGAGTGGCGTGCTGGTGGTTGAGGTTGCGCCGGAAGGCGCGGCGTCGAAAGCCGGATTGCGCGCCAGCGACGTGATCTGGCGCAGCCGCGGCAGCGAAGGCGCGCCGGAAGTCCTCATGGACGAGCTGGAGGCCGCGGAACTTGCGGAGAGGTGGGCGGAAGGACGGGCCGAGGGAACGCGGCTCGAGATCGTCCGTGAAGACCGCATTGAAATCATCTCGCTCGGCCGCTGAAGCCCGGCGAACTTTTCAAAGGAGATCGGACATGCGCAGGAGACTACCCATCGTGGCGGCGGTGCTCGGAATCGTGATGACGCTTCGCGGAGATTCCGAAGAACCGGGGGGCGAGATCAAGCCGGGAGCCGAGCACGCAAAGCTCAAGACTCTCGAGGGATCGTGGGAGGCCACTTCAAGATTCTCCAGCATGCCCGGCGCCGAGGGGATGAAGAGCAAGGGGACGGCGGAGAACAAGATGCTGGTGTCGGGCCGCTACCTGCAGTCGACGGGCGTCTTCGAGGTCGGCGGCAAGAAGTCCGAAATGATGGGGACACTCGGTTACAACCTCTACCTCAAGAAGTACTTCTTCATTTTCTTCATCAGCGATACCGGCGGGTTCGTCGTGACGGAGGGAACGGCCGACAAGGAAGGAAAGGTTCTTACGCTCGAGGGCGGCGAAGAACTGCCTGACGGGCAGCAGATGAAAGTGAAGGTGGTCTTCCGCCTGACGAGCGACGACGAGTACACAATGGAATTCTGGTTCCCCGGCGAAAACGGGAAGCAGTTTCTCGCCGGAGACTACCGGTACACGAGGAAGAAGTAAGCGCGGCGGCCCGCCTGCGATGACCTGGTCGCGGGCGGGCCGGTCAGGTCTTGAGGCGGAGATAGCCTGCGAGCGCTCCGCCGGCCTCGGCGACCCAGGTCTCCCCCGCCGCGACCTTCCGCGCGACGTACTCCGGCGAAACTCCGGGATCGCAGGTACGGCAGAACGCGCTGTCATCGGCGCGCGCCGCTCGACAAATCACACCGGTTTCCGGCATCCGTTCCTCGCAACTCGCAACTCGCAACCCGCAAATCGCTTTAAGCACGCTTGCCCGCAAACGCCTCAATCCCCTGGTAAACCGCTCCCCCGCCAAGCGACTCTTCGATCCGCAGCAACTGGTTGTACTTCGCGATCCGGTCGCTTCGGCTCGCGCTTCCCGTCTTGATCATTCCGCAGTTCGTCGCGACGGCGATGTCCGCGATCGTCGAGTCCTCGGTCTCGCCGGAGCGGTGCGAGAGGATCGCGGTGTAGCCGGCGTCGCGCGCCATCTCGACGGCCTCGAGCGTCTCAGTGAGTGAGCCGATCTGGTTGACCTTTACGAGAATCGAATTCGCGACGCTGTCGCGGATGCCCTTCGCGAGAATCTCCGTGTTCGTGCAGAACAGGTCGTCGCCGACAATCTGCATCGTCTTGCCGAGCGTCGCCGTGTGCTTCTTCCAGTTCTCCCAGTCGCCCTCGCCCAGACCGTCCTCGATCGAGAGGATCGGGTATTTCTTCGCCCACTCCGCGTACATCGCGGTCATCTGATCGCTCGTGTGCACGCTCTTGTCCGACTTCCTGTAGACGTACTTGCCGCCCTCGAAGAACTCCGAAGCGGCAACGTCCATCGCGAGCCAGACGTCCTTTCCTGGCGAGTACCCCGCGCGCTCGATCGCGTCGCGGATGAGCTGAAGCGCTTCCTCGTTGGACCCCAGGTCCGGCGCAAATCCGCCCTCGTCGCCGACGCCTGTGGCGAGTTTCTTTTCCTTCAGGACCTTTCGCAGCGTGTGGAAAATCTCCGCGCCGCAACGAAGGGCTTCCGAGAACGATTTCGGCCCGACCGGGCAGATCATGAACTCCTGGAAGTCGAGCTTGTTGTCCGCGTGGGCGCCGCCGTTGATGACGTTCAGCATGGGGACGGGGAGCGTGCGGGCGCCCGGTCCGCCGAGATAACGGAAGAGGGGCAGGCGGCAGTGGGCAGCAGCGGCTTTGGCCACTGCGAGGGAGACCGAGAGAATCGCGTTCGCGCCGAGCTTCGACTTGTTCGGCGTGTTGTCGAGCGAGATCATCTGCCGGTCGATGGCGACCTGGTCGATCGCGTCGCGCCCCTTGAGCGAAGGCGCGATGACGCCGTTCACGTTCGCGACGGCGCCACGGACGCCTTTGCCGAGGTAGCGCTTCCCGTCACCGTCGCGCAGCTCGACGGCCTCGCGCTCGCCGGTCGAGGCGCCTGACGGAACGGCCGCGCGGCCGAAGGAGCCGTCGTCGAGGGCGACGTCGCATTCGACGGTGGGATTGCCGCGGGAGTCGAGAACTTCGCGGGCGTGGATGTTTGCGATGCGGGCGGACATGGGCGATCTCCGGAAGGGGTCGTAGTTGAAGGTCCAGTTTCCGGGAGGATGGCCGCGGCGCAAATGGAATTCGCGGGCGGAGGCTCAGATCGGCGGGTGGAAGTGGGCGGCGAGAACCATGTAAGTGAGGATGAATGCGAGGGGAAGGGCATTCACGACGAGCGCGATCCACCACTGGCGCCGTCGCGACGGTGTGTCGGCAGTTTCGCCGCGAAGCACGGCGACCCCTGCAAGGAGGATTCCGACGATGAACGCATAACCGCAAGTGCTGTAGGCCGGGAAGAGGAAGAGAAACACGGGGCTGCCGAAGCAGCGGGCGTTCTCTTCCCACGGCGGAACGGAAATGGGAAGCCAGTAGGGCGCGCCCACTGAGATGACGGTGCCTCCGAGCCCGGCCAGGAGAGACAGGACGGTCCACTTGCCGTCGATGGGGGGACGTGAGGTGGCCATGAGCCCCACGTTAGAAAGCACGCGCGGAAATGCGACACCGGAAACCCTGTTTTCTGGCGATGCAACCTGGTCGGACGTTTCGAACCGTTCAAATCAGGTCGTTTTGCAGCGCTTTTCCTGCATTTTCAGCGCGTTTCAGCGTCAGGCAGTTTTCTTTTCTGAAAAACGACAACCGCCTGACGCGGAAACGCGCTGAAAGGCGGGAAAGGCGCTGAAAGGCAACGACATCCTCAGTTCGGATGTGAGTCGTTACAGCAAAGCGAACCTCTCGACAAACCGAGCCATGTGTTTCTCCGCCGGCTCCAGATCCGCGAGCACCACGTTTTCGTTCGGTGAATGGATGTTCGCCCCGGGATGCCCGGCCCCGAACGAAACGCACGGCATCAGTGCGCGATAGACATACATCGGCCCGCTCGCCGGCATCAGAGGCAAGAGCCACGGCTCCTTGCCGTACGCGTCCCGTGCCGAATCCACCGCGGCCTTCACGACCGGCGCGTCCACCGGTGTCCGCGCCGGCGGATACCCGTGCACGTCGACCAGTTCCACCCGGTACGGCGCGAGGAATTTCCTGAGCGCCGCTTCGACCTCTTTCGGGTCCTGGTCCGGCACCATCCTCACGTCGAACTTCACGCGCGCTTCCTTCGGCAGCACCGTCTTCGATCCCGGCCCCTGGTACCCGCCGGTCAGCCCGTTGATGTTGATCGTCGGCTTGAAGACGAGCGCTTCTTTCAGGTCCTCGCCGCTCAGCCCGCCAAGGAACCCGTCGATGCCGTACAGCTTCTTGCGCGATTCTTCGTCGTACGGCATGGCGGCGAGCGCTTGGCGGTCCGCCTTGTCCGCACGGCGGACTTTGTCGTAGAAGCCGGGAAGCGTCACGACGCCGTCCGGCGCGCGCAGGCCGGCGAGCGCGTGCACGAGCCGCCACGCGGGGCTCGGCACGGCGACGCCGACGGAAGAGTGCAGGTCGCGTGAAGGGCCTCTCGCGACCGCCTCGGCGTGAAGGATGCCTTTCACGCCGCAGATGATGTCGGGCCTTCCCTGCTCGTCCTTGCCTCCGGTTTCCCAGAGGCATGCGTCGGCGGCGAGCATCTCCCGATTCGAGGCGACGAAGCCGGCGAGCGACGGCGAGCCGATTTCCTCTTCTCCCTCGACGGTGAACTTGAGATTCACCGGGAGCCGCCCGCCCAACGCCTTCAGCGCCCCCAGCCGCACCGCCAGGTTCGCCTTGTTGTCCGCTACTCCGCGCGCGAAGAGCCGTCCGTCGCGCTCGGTGGGGACCCAGGGCTGCGAAATCCACTCCTCGAACGGCTCGGGGGGTTGGACGTCGTAGTGGTTGTAGACGAGGAGGGTCTTTTTCGCGCCCGGCGCTTTTTTTTCGGCGAAGACGACCGGATTCCCGGCGGTCTCGATCACGCGCACGTCGCAGTCCAGCTCGCGAAACGTCTCGAGGAGCAACGTCACCGCTTCGCGCATCCCGGTTCGTTGCGCGCTGACGCTGGGAATCCGCAGATATCGTTCGAGGAACGCCCGCGCCCAGCTCATTTCGCGCTGCCCTTCCGCTTCACCATCGTCTCGCGCTCGACGTCGCCGAGGCGGGCAATTTTCACGGAGTTCGTGGCGCCGGGAGCCGTGTTGGTGCCGAGGACGAAGATGACGGTCTCGCCGGTCTTCGCGAGCCGGTCCTCGAGGAGGCGGCGCTCGCCCAGGGCGAGGACGGCCTCGGTGGATTCCATTTCGCCGACGATCCGCGGGCGGACGCCCCAGTAGAGCCCTAGGCGGTTGTACGTGTCTTCGCCGGTCGTGAAGGCGACGATCGGCGCCTTCGGGCGCTCGTCCGAGAGCAGCCGCGCGCTGCGGCCGCTGCGCGTGAAGACCACGATCGCGGCCGGGTCGCACTCGCGCGCGGCGTGGCCGGCGAGGCGGACGACCGAGGGCGTGAAGTCGCCCTTTTCGGCCGCTCCCGCGGGATGAACCGTCTTCGAATAATCGAACAGGTTGTTCTCAGTGGCATCCGCAATCGCGCCCATCCGCTTCACCGTCTCGACCGGATACTTCCCCACCGCCGTCTCGCCGCTCAGCATGATGGCGTCGGTCCCGTCGAGAATCGCATTGGCGACGTCGGTGACCTCGGCGCGGGTCGGAAGCGGATTCTCGGTCATGCTTTCGAGCATCTGCGTCGCGGTGATCACGAGCTTTCCCGCGCGATTTGCGCGCTCGATGATCCGCTTCTGGAAAACCGGGATCATCTCGAGGCTGACCTCGACGCCGAGGTCGCCGCGCGCGACCATGACGCCGTCGGCGACCGCGATGATCTCGTCGAGTGCGTCCACCGCCTGCGGCTTCTCGATCTTCGCGACGATCGGCGCCCACTTTCCTTCCTTCTTCATGAGCGCGCGCAATTCCTCGATGTCACGGGCGCTGCGGACGAAGGACAGCGCGATGAAGTCGACTCCGAGAGCGAGGCCGAAGCGCGCGTCTTCGCGGTCCTTGGCGGTGAGAGCGCCGGCGGAGAGCGCGGCGCCGGGGACATTGATCCCCTTGTGGGACTTGAGAAGACCACCCTCGACGACGTCGCAGACGACGTCCTGCGACTTCACCTCGAGAACGCGCAGTTCGAGATTCCCGTCGTCGAGCAGAATCCGGTCGCCCTTCTTCACGTCCTTAGGCAAGTCCTCGTACTCCGTCGAGACCAGTCCGTTGGCACCGTCGCACCGCCTCGTCGTGATCGTCAGGCGCGAGCCCGTCGGCACGTCCATTCCCGGGGCCGCGATGTCCCCGACCCGGATCTTCGGCCCCTGCAGATCCTGCAACACCGCCACCGCCCGCCCCGCCTTCTTCGCCGCTTCACGTACCAGCCGGTATGCCTCCGCGTGCGAGTCGTGAGTGCCATGGGAAAAATTCAGGCGCACGGCGTCGAGCCCGGCATCGAGAAGCGCTTCGATGACGAGGGGTTTTGCCGAAGCGGGGCCGATTGTGGCGAGAATTTTCGTGCGGCGCATCGCGACGTTGTAACGCGGCGCGCGACGGAGTGGAAGCGATGGACGCCGGCGCGAGGGGAACCAGTCCGCGCGCCGGCGCCTCGCGACCTACTTGACCTCGGATTCGACGGTTTCGGTGAAGTCGACGATTTTCCATCCCGACGCGGTCCGCTTCAGCGTCACGGCGTGGCGGTACTTGATGTGCGGGACATTCTTCGGCGCGGAGAGGCCGGAAATGGAAGTGGCGATCGTCATGTGGGTATCGAGGAAGACGGTGTCGTCGGCGGGGCTGGACTGGGACAGCTTGTTGTAAGAGATGGCCATGACGGAAGCCATGCTGGCGTCGTGCATGCCGGCTTTGGCGAGCTGGAAGAAGCGCTGTTCGCGGGCGTCGACGGCCGCTTTCATGGCGGGGCCGTCCGAAAGGGTGCGGCACTCCGCGATGCGGTCGTGGTGGTAGGCGTCGGCGAAGCGCTGGTACATGGAATAGGCTTCGCTGTACTTGAGGTTGGAGCTGCGAAAGGAGTAACCGGCGACGGCTGCGGGGATGAGGACGACGGCGGCGATGATGAATTTCATGAGTGTGCTCCTGAAGGGGTGTTCAAAGAAGTCGATTCAATTGTATTACAGTAATACGCAAAGTCAAGCGCGGTTCGAGATTTATTGTAATACTTTGTCTGTGACGCAATACATTTGCCTTTAAGCCTTTGCGTCAAATTGCTCCGTCGTCATACCAGCGGTCGCTGAGAAGCGGTCCCGGATTCCCGTTGTGCGTCACGCCGACGCCGCAGTGCGCCGCGTACTCCGTAACGAATTCCTCGAACGCCCGGTCGAGCGCAAGGCCATGTCGATTGGTGTAGGTGCGGAACGTGAGAAGGCCGCCAGGCGTGAGCACAATCAGCCGGCGGCCGACAACATTTCCGCCTGGCTCCTTCGCCCAGATGATCACCTTGTCGATATCCACCGCGTTCGATACGGCGCTCCAGGCGTTGGACCCGCGGAGCGCGAGGCACGAAGCAAATCCATACTCGCCCATGAACAGAATCTCGAACGGATCCGTCTCGACACTGAGCGTGATGCGCCCCTCGAAATCCGAATCCGGCGTCTGCTCCGCCAGCCGCACGCGCTCAAGATTCATCTCCGCTTCCTGCAACAGCGCCGGGTCGGGCTTTTCCTTCTCCTCCTCCTTCTCCTCCTCCTTGCCTTTCTTCCCAGGCGCCTGCAACTCCGCCAACTTCCCCGCCAGCTCGTCGTAAGTCTCCGCCGCAATTCCCTTCGCCCCCGCCCTCTCCAGAATCTGCCGCGCCTGCGACAGATCCGCCTTGATCCGCCGCTTCTTCTCGGCCAGCGCATCCTTCGGCCGGTACTGGTACTCCTTCGTGAACGCCGCACGCCACCGGTCCACCATCGCCCCCGGCTGCCCCTTCTTCACCTTCTCAGCCCACTCCAACACCGCCGGCTCCGTCCGCAGCCATTCGTGCCCCCGCCCGGCAATCCGGTCCTCGATCAGCCGCTTCAGACATTTCGTGTTCTTCGGCATCCCTCCGATCGCCTGGAACCACAGGAACGACGGCAGGATCCTCGGCTCCACGGTGGCAATGTCGACGTCATGCCCCAGCACCTCGCGCAGCCGGTTCTGGTAGAGCTCCAGGCGCGATTTCTCGACGGAAGCGACCGCGATGCGGATCGCCTCGGCGCGCAGGGCGTCGCGCAGGTGCTTGACGAGGTCTTTTTTTTCGCGGCGGAGCAGGGCCTGCGCAGGCCCGGACAGGCGTTTTTCGGCTTCGGGATCGGACAGCGCGACCGCGTAGGCCGGATTGATCCAGATCGCGACCTGCTTGTTCAGCGTCTTCTGCCGTTCAAGGAGCTTCTCGCGACGGCCTTTCTCCGCCTTCTCCAGCATGTCGTCGATCGCGCGCAACTCGATTTCCGCATCCTGCAGGCGGCTCGCAAAACCGTCGAGAGGAGCAATGCGCGGCTGCACGCGAAAATGGCTCCCGAGTTCGATCACGATCGAGAAGAGGCGCGAGATCTCCGGGTCGGCGTCGAGGAATCCCGCGACCGCGGGAAACGGATGGGTCGGCGGATAGCCGGTATCGAGCCTGCGCAGAAACTGGTCGTGCTCCGCGCCGGTGCGACAGAGATAGCTGAGCTGGAATGCGCCTTCGAGGAAGCGCTCCGCCGCGGCCGTGGAAATCGCGTCGTCGCCGCTGTTGTCGATGATGAACATCACGAAATCCCAGACGGGCGAGAACTTCTCGGACTCTTCCTTGCCACCCGGAGAGGCTGGCGGAATCTTGCGCCAGAGCACGATGCCCCCTGCATACCGAAGAGCTTCGAGCAGCACGTGCCGTCGCGCGCGCAGCTTCTGCCGGAACATGATCGCCATCAGCGCCCGCGCGCGCCGCTTCCCGACCCGCGGCGGTTCGCGAAGCGCGTTCTCAAGCCCGGTCCTGATATGCGCGGCCTCCGAAATTGCCATGACGGAAGCGATCTCCTCGGCGCGAGCGTGGCCATGCCGCGCCGGAGTCGCGGCGATGACCTCGAACAACGCGAGGGTCCCTTCCGGCGTGAACTCGGGTCGCATCTTGAGCAGTTCGCGGAAGAAGTGAAAGTCAGCGGTGGTGTCGTGCGAAATGTTCTGGATCGCCGCGTCCACCTCCGTTCTGCCGATCAGCTCCGGCCTGTCGAGCAGGCAACGGTGAAGCAACTCGAAGGCGCCGCGCGCGTTCGCTGCGAATCCTTCGCAGACCGCCCTGACCAGATCCGGCCGGATCAGCCGGATTTCGTCGCGCTGGAACGCATAACGCACTGCGTCAATTCCCTTCTCAGGGTGCCTCCGGAGCAACGCAACGTAGCGGTCCATGATCCGCGGGAGCCGGACGACATGCGCGTCCATGATGCGGCGCAGGATCGAGAAGAGCGTCCCGGCCTCCTCCTTCGCCGCGGCGTCGAGCCTGTCGAGGAGCGCGTCGTCGAAGGCGTCCGGCCGCGCGCGCGCGGCGCCGTCGAAAAACTCCCACCCTTTTTCTGCATTTGCGGACATGTGCCGAAGAACCGCGTCAATCAGCCGGGGAACCAGAAGCGGCGCTGTGTCCCGGGCGGCCCGCGACGCGCCTTCGACGGCGGCCGCGGGATGTTCGTCGAAATGCCGGAGAACCCGCTCCAGCAGATGCGACGCTTCCGCCGGCCGGTGCCCCGCGAGACTGAGCATCGTCACGAAATAGTCGACCGGCGCCGCGGCGCGCTTCGCTTCGAACCAATCCACATGCACCGGCAGGAGAAACTCCGGCTCGTACATCGCCGCCGCTTCGACGATTCCCCACGCGCCCTCGGGATCGGCGTCGAACCATGCGCGAGCCACAGAGAGCCATTGGTCGTCGATGACGGGATGGCACTCGTGCAGGTGGTAGCCGGCAGCCCCGAGCCCCTGCCCGGCGTTCCGGGCAATGACCTCCCGCGCTGCCTCGCTCAGCGCAGCCCGACGCCCGAAATCCTGGCGGGCGACCTGCAGGAGCGAAGCGACGACGGAGCCGGGCGACCGGACCGCGTTCGCGACCAGCCAGCTCACCACCTCCCCGTCGAACTGCCCCGGCGACGAGCGCGCCGTGTCGCACAACTGGTTCCAGGCCTGCTGCCCGGCCTTCTCGAGGTACTCGTCGAGCGAAGCGGCCTCGGGCCCGCGCCAGCCGCGCAAATAGGAGATGAGGGACTGTTGCGACATCGGGTGAGATGATACCCGCGGTCCGCGGTGACGCTTCCCCTCCCCATTCTCGAGATTGAATCTTCGCTGATCGCGCGCCTGCGCGAGACTCGGCGCGTCGTCGTGTCGGCCCCGACGGGCTCCGGCAAGTCGACGCAGGTGCCGAGAATGCTGCTGCGAAGCGGCCTGCTGGGGAACGGGCAGGCGGTCGTCCTTCAGCCGCGGCGGATCGCCGCGCGGATGCTCGCGGCGCGCGTGGCGGAGGAAGAAGGTTGCACGCTCGGGCGCGAGGTCGGCTACCAGGTGCGGCTCGAGAACGCGAGCGGGCCGGCGACGCGGATCCGGTACGTGACGGAGGGGATCCTGCTGCGGCAGATGGTCGGCGACGCACGGCTCGCTGGCGTCACTGCGATCGTGTTCGACGAATTCCACGAGCGGCACCTCGAAGGGGATGTTGCCCTCGCCCGGGCTCTCGACCTGCAGGAGAGCGGCCGGCCCGACCTGCTGATCGTCGTGATGTCCGCGACGCTCGATGGCGAAAAGCTGGAGTCTTATCTGAAGCCCTGCGCGCATGTTTCCACCGAGGGGCAGATGTTCCCCGTGCGCATCGAGTACGCGCCGCCGGCGACGGCCGACGCTCCCGTTCACGAAGCCGCCGCCGACGCCGTCGCTACCTGGATCCGCGGCGGCTACGACGGCGACGCCCTCGTCTTCATGCCCGGAGCCTGGGACATTGCCCGCACCCTCGAATTACTCAAGTCCCGTCCAGAAACCCGCGACGCCGCGCTTCTCCCCCTTCACGGCGAACTCCCCCCGCGCGAACAGGACGCCGCCGTCGCCCGCGCCGACCGCCGCAAGATCGTCGTCGCCACCAACGTCGCCGAAACTTCCCTCACCATCGACGGCGTCCGCCTCGTCGTCGACTCCGGCCTCGCCCGCCTCCCACGCCACGACCCGCGCCGCGGACTCAATACCCTCTTCATCGAGCCCATCTCCCGCGCTTCCGCCGACCAGCGCGCCGGCCGCGCCGGACGCACCGCGCCGGGCACGTGCGTGCGGCTGTGGAGCGAAGCGGAGCACAAGAAGCGCCCCGCGCGCGAAGAGCCGGAGGTCAAACGCCTGGAGCTTGCGGAAGCGGCGCTGGCGCTGAAAGCGGGGGGCGTAAAGGAACTGCGGAAGTTCCGGTGGCTCGACGCGCCGGAAGAGAAGGCGCTCGTGCACGCCGAAAACCTGCTCGAGGACCTCGGCGCACTCGACGGCGAGCAGGAGATCACAGCGCTCGGCCGCCGGCTTCTCGCGTTTCCGGTCCACCCGCGATGGGCCCGCATGCTGCTCGCCGCCGGCGATCTGAAGTGCGTCCGACTCGCTTGCCTCGTCGCTGCGATCATGCAGGGGCGCGACCTGCTCGTCCGCTCCGCCGACTCAATGGCCGTCGAGTTCCGCAAGGACGTCATCGGCGATCGCGACACCTCCGACCTCTGGATCCTCGTCCGTGCGTGGGAATTCGCGGCCGACAACGCCTTCCGCTTTGAGGCCTGCCACCGCGCGGGCATCCACGCGCAGGCCGCCCGCCAGGTCGGCCCCGCCCTCGAGCAATTCCTGCGCATCGCGAAGAAAGAGGGGCTCGACGCCGAGGATCGCGACGTCCCTGAGGAATCCCTCCGCCGCTGCGTCCTGGCAGGCTTCCCCGACCGCGTCGCCCGCCGTTTCGACGCCGCGACCCTCCGCTGCGAAGTCGTCCACGGCCGCCGCGGCCTCCTCGCCCGCGAAAGCGCCGTCCGCCGAGCCACGCTCTTCGTCGCCGGGGAAATACGCGAGGTTGAGGGACGCGGCCGGGAGGACAAGACCCTCCTCGGGCTCGCGACCGCGATCGAGCCGGAGTGGCTGGAAGAGCTGCTCCCGTTCGACCTGACCCGGAAGGTAATAGTGGGATTCGACGCGGAAGCGAAGCGCGTCACCGCCGAGGAAGTCACGCGCTTCCGCGACCTCGCGATCGGCAAGCGCGCCGCAGAGCCGCCCGCTGATGAAGCGGCGAAGCGATTCGCCGACGAAGTCCTTGCGGGGCGGCTGCAATTTCGTGAATGGGACGCGGCAGTGGACCAGTGGCTGCTGCGAGTCGGTTTTCTCGCGAAGACATGCCCCGAACTGGGGTTGAACGCCCCGGACGAAACGAGTCGTCGCGCAGCAGTCGAACGGCTTTGCGCGGGTTCAACAACGTGGAAAGAACTGCGCGACCGGCCTGTGATGCGCGAATTCCGCGCGCTCGTCGAGCCGGCGCTGCAATCCCAGGTCGAAAGGCACGCCCCGGAGCGCCTCGAGCTCTCCAACGGCAAGAAGCCGAAGCTCGTCTACGCCGCCGACGCGCCGCCGCACATTGCGCTTCGCATCCAGGAGCTCTTCGGAGTTGCCCGCATCCCAGCGATCGCCATGGGCCGGGTCGTCCCGGCGCTTCAGATTCTCGCCCCGAACAACCGCCCCGTGCAGGTCACGCAGGACCTCGCTCGTTTCTGGAGCGAGCACTACCCGAAGGTGAAAAAGGAGATGCAGAGAAAGTATCCGAAGCACGAGTGGCGATAAACTCAGACCGCTACTGTTGCTAGGGCGACTGAAGCGATTTCCAGAGTTCCAACACCTGGTGCGGGACGAGCGAGGCTAATCGCGCGGACCGTGCGCGCTCACCGGCGAGTTCTGAAGCAAGCCGCCCCTCCTCGGTCAAGCGCGTGATTTCCTTAGAGCGTGCTTCCTGCTTCTTCCCCTGCTCAACTCCGAATTCCTTCATTTCTTCTTCGATGGCGCGCCCGCGCGCCTCGAGCTTTTTCATGCCGTCGGGGTTGGCCGCAGCCCGGAGCGCGGGATCGGCGCCAGTTTCCAAGGCAACTTGATGGGTCTGCTCCGCTTCGCGCTTCGCCTTCTCGATCGCTCCTGGCTCAACAGAGCGCGGATTTGAGACAGCGTCGCCGATCTGTTTGACGGCCAGCGCTTTCGCGTGCTCCAGCGCCAGCGGCATTGCTTCCTGCGGACTTACTCCCTCCGCCGTCAACCGGCGGAATTCGTTTTCCAACCAATTTCCGAAGTCCTCGCGGGATTCCATCCATACCTCCGGTCAGGATCACTCTTTGGCCGCGGACTCTGGCCCCCCGGCACAGTGGCCCTTCAATCTCTCGACTACCTGAGCTTCTCCAGCTGCTCTCGTGCACGGGGCGCGGAAGAGGAGCCGGGAAATCTCTCTACGACTTCTTTGAATGCCGCGCGAGCCTCTTCCGTCTGCCCGGCGGCCAGGTGGAACTCACCCAGGTAGAACAGGTCCTGCGCCTCGCGCTCCGGCACGGGGATCTTCATGAACCGCTCGCGCGCGGGAATAGACCCGACCATGGGCTGCCGGTCGGGGCCGATCGGCGGCCAGGGAAGCTTGCCGAAGAATGCCGGTTTCGCGGGGAGGTAGAGCGAATCGGGGAGCTTGCGCTCCTTGATGGCCGGATCCCACTGCGTCTGCCGGCTCACATGGTCGAAATTGCCGTGGCGCAGAAGCGTCTTTTTCACTTCCGGATCGTCGGGATGACCGAAGCTCCACACCAGCGGCGTCGTGAAGTCTGACCGCCCGTCGCTTTCGGCCTGCCCCTTCATGCCTTCGTGCCCGAGCACATTTCCCAACGCATTGTTGAAACGGCTGAACTTGTCGAGGCGGAACCCGACGATGTTCCGCGTCATCTGCTGGCCGTCCAGGCGCGGGTTCCGCATGTCGGCGGCGTTGCGGAAGAGCGTGTTGTGGCTCGAGGAGCCCCAGTAAAAATCGAAGCAGAGGGTGCCGACCTGATTGCCTTCGAAGAGGTTCAGAAACGGGTGCGCGGCGTGCTGGGAGAGGTCAGAGTGCGCCCAGTCGGTTTTCGGGTAGTCGCGTCCCCAGGTCTGGAAGGAGAAGTTGTAGGCGATGACGTTTCCCGGTCCGCTGCACGAGACCTGCGGGCCGGTGTTCAAATGGTAGCAGGTGTTGTTCTCGACGAGCGTGTCGGTGCTCTGCGCCGTGAGGAGCACCCCGTACCCGTGCCCCGAGCCGTACGCGTGGGCGTGATGAAAGTAGCCGTCCCGGATTTCGCAGCCGAGCGATTTCTTGAGCGTGACGTGACCGTCGAACCAGCACCGGCTCGATTCGATGTTCTTCACCCAGCAGTGGATCGTGTTCCACAACTTGATGGAGGAACTCTGGTCGGTGCGGCGCTTCGTGAGCTCGAGATACAGGTCCTCAACGCCCGCCCGGCGGATGATCTTGTCGGAAGTGCGGACGGCCTGCGGTTCGAGCGCGTCCTTGAACGTGATGGCCAGCGGCCGGCTGATCGTGAGCGTGTTTCCGTCCTTCTTCACAAGCTCGACCAGTTGCCCCATCGCACGCTTTCCGTCTTCCCGCCCGGCCCACCGGCACAGGCCGCCCTCGCCCTGGATGCTGACGAGATCCGGATCGTTGAGCTGGTCCACCAGCAGCAGATCTCCGGCCCGGAAGCGCGCGGCGTCCTCAACGGTGATGGACATCGACCCCTTCACGGCGCCCTTGAGGACCTTCGTGGCGAATTCGTTGTCGTAGTTGCAGAGCGAAATCGCGTGTCCCGAAGCGGCCTCGTTGAAGAGGCGCGTTTTCTCCGGCCCTTCGCCGCGCAAGACCACGCCCTTCGCGATCGTCAGCTGCGCCGTCAACCGGTACGCCCCCGCGGGAACGAGGACGGCCTTCCCCTCAGGGCAGTCGTCCAGCGCCTTCTGGATCGCCGCCGTGTCGTCGGCCTTCCCGTCGCCCTTCGCGTTGTAAGGCGCGGCCTTGACGTTCGCGAAGGCGGGGTAGACGGGAATTCCGCCGGGAATCCCCGGATTCCAGTCCATGCGGCGGTCCTCGGGAATGAGGGAAGCGGCGCGGGCCTGAGCGCTTGCGAAACCGGGGGCAAGCAGGAAGAGAAGTGCCGCGAGCGTTCGAGCTCGCCCGGCCCAGCCCAGGTTCTGATTCATCCGTTCGAGCTCCTGTCCTCTTCGGTATCGACCGGCAGATACTTCACATCCTCTCCTTCCATCGTGGCGACGGCTACGGCCGCGACCCCATCTCCGACGACGTTGACGACGGTGCGCATCATGTCGAGGGGGCGGTCGACCGCCCAGATGAGGGCGATGCCGGTGAGCGGGATGCCGAGCGGCTCGAGGATGATGACGAGCATCGCGATCCCGGCGGCGGGGACGGGCGCGGTCCCGACGGCCGCAAGCATCGCGGTGAGAATGACGCCGATCTGCTGCATGACCGTCAGGTCGATCGCGTAGAGCTGCGCGATGAAGACCGTCGCGACCGTCTGCATGATCGCCGTGCCGTCCATGTTCACCGTCGTGCCGATCGGCAGCACGAAACTCGTCACGCTCGTTGACACGTTGAGCCGTTTGTTCACGCACTCCATGTTGACCGGGAGCGAAGCGGCGCTGGAGGAGGTCGAGAACGCCGTGACGAGCGCCGGGCGGCAGGCGCGGATGAAATCGACGAAGCGCAGGCGCGTGAAGAGCCGGATGACGCCGCCGTAGACGACGAAGAACTGGATGAGCAGCCCGAGCACGACGACGAGGCAATAGAGCGCCATCGCCTTCACGATGGTGATGCCGATCGACGCGGTCGCGACGGCGATAAGGCAGAAGACGCCGACCGGCGCCGTGAACATCACGACCTGGATCATGCGGACCATGACCAGGCTCAGCGACTCGAACGTGTACGACAGGTGCTCGCGCCGCTTCGCCTCGATCATCGCCGCGCACAGGCCGAAGAGCAGCGCGAAGAAGATCACAGGGAGCATCTGCGAGTTGCTGGCCAGCACCGAGAACACATTGTTCGGAACGATCCCCCGGACGAACGTCCACGGCGTGTGCTCGGTCGTCTTGATCTTGCCGACGATTTCCTTCTGCTTCGCCTCGTGCTCCTTCGCGATGCGGTCGCGGGTCTCCTTTGGGATCGCCCGGCCCGGCTTGACCGCGTTGACGAGCAGAATGGCCACGATGCAGGCGAGCGCTGCCGTGATGAGGTAGAGCACCAGCGTGCGGCCCGCAACCCGGCCGAGCTTGCGCAGGTCGCCGATCGACATCATCCCGCAAATGAGCGAGACGAAGACGAGCGGCACGATGACCATGAAGATCAGGCTCTTGAAGAGGTCGCCGCCGAGCTTGAGAAGCTCAAGGAGAATGCCGGATTCGAGCAGCTTCGCGCTCCCTGCGATCCACCCGAAGATGACGCCGAGCGCCAGGGAGAGAAGGATGACGTTGGGCAGGCTGAGGAAGCGGCGCACTACTTGTCCTTCGGCGGAGCGTCGACTTCCACCGTGACACGCGCGTGGAAAACGAGCTTCCCATCGCGAAACCGCCGCGCTTCTTCCAGCACGGTCCGCGCGTCGGCCACCACCGTCCCCTCGAACGACGGATTCCCGTTCGTCTCGATGACGACGGGCTTCGCGAAATCCACCATCCCCGGCGCGAGCAGAACCGTGTACTTCGTGATCCCGTTCGTCCGCACCGAAATCCGGTTGCCGTCGCGCGTCGCTTCGATCCGCGGCAGACCCGCTCGCAAGAGCCCCTTCGACGCGTCCTCAAACGCGTGCTGGCTCTTCGACGTCCCCGCATCCTCGATCCGGATCCATCGGAACGTGTTCGCCGGGAACTTTACGGCCGTCTCACCTTCATCAAGGTCTACGGTCCAATGCACGGTTTTCGGGAAGGGCTCCCGCGTGTGGGCGGCGAGGAACTTGCGGACGGCGTCGCCCTGCTCGAGGAAGAGGCGCGGGTCGTGGCCTTTGCCGGCGATCTCGACAAACGTGATGTCGATCCCGGAGGCTTTCATGCCTTCGACGTCCTTGCGAACTTCGGCGATGGTGAAGAGCCCGTCCTTCTCGCCGTTGATGGCGAGCAGGGAGAGGTTGCGGAGATTGTTGAAGCGCGTGACGCCTCCGGGCGAGCCGATGACGGGAACGGCGCACGCGAAGGTCCCTGCGAGCGTTTCGAGAATCGCATAGGTTCCGCGGCCCCCGTCCGAGTCGCCGCAGAGGAAGACGCGGTCGTCGTCGACGCGGAAATTGCGCTTCACGTAGTCGACCGCGTGTCGGACGAGCGCGCGATTCGCGGGCTCGCCCCACTCGACTTTGCTGTGGGTCGAGGGTCCGACCATGATGGGGCCGAGTTCCTCGACGGCCGCGCCGAATGTCTTTGATTCGTGATGTCCGCCGCCCGGCGGGGGCTGGCTGATGGCGCCGTGAAGCCACACGACTACGGGGACCGCCTTGTTCGGCGCGTATTTCTTCGGCAGGTAGTACGTAAATTCGCGCGAGACCCCGTCCGGGCATGCGAACGTGAGCGTCTGTGAATCCTTGAGCCCGGTCGCGTAGAGCCGCTTCTTGCCGATGGTGTCGGCGATGCGAACGGCGTCCTTCGCGGTCAGGGTTTTTTTGAGGAGCTTCTCGAGCAGAAGCGCCGCCTTCGCTTCGTCCGGCTCGTCGACGTAGTCGATCTCGGGCGGCTGCGGGCCGGCGAGGGCGAGGAGCGGCAAGAGAAGGGCGATCAGCGACCACGTGCGTTTCAAGGAGTGCCTCCGATCCGTGCCCGGCTCATCGGTTCCGCAACGACACCATGCGATCTCGTCAGGGGTCAACGTGAATCGGACCTGAGTTCGGAGGCTTCTCCAGCCAGGAAGCGATCGCGGCGAGGGTCTCCTCATCTACTTCGGCGAGACGAATCCCGGCGAGCCGGCGAACGCATTCCGACGCGAGAACGGGGGACAGGTTTTCCGCCGAAGTCACCGTGCGGTAGGTCGCCGAGGAATTGAACGGAAAGTCCCGCTCCTCGACCGTCAGTCGAAGCCAGCCGGTCCCGGCCCGCCAGAGCACGAAGCGGTCGGAGCCGTCTCTCAGGATGCGTCCGGAAGAGATGATCTCCTCGAGGAGAGCCTTCGTCTCAGGCACATTCTCGAACGGAATCGGCGCGGCGCCGCCGGCCGGCTCAAATCCGAAAACTCGAGAGTAGAACGAGAGCTCGGCCTCGAGCGCCCGGCGGATCGTCTCCGCGCGGCGGAACCCGTGGCCTTCTTTCTCGAACGCGAGGTAGGCGAAGGGCGCGCCGCGTTTGCGAAGCGCATCGACCACGATTTCCGTCTGGCAGGGCGGGCAGACGACGTCGTCGAGCCCCTGGAAAAATATGACCGGCGCGACAATGCGATCGGCCTCGTGCACCGGCGAGCGCTCGCGGTACAGGTCGCGGCGCTCCGGCCAGGGACCGACCAGCCGCACGCTGTATTTCCACTCGAACTTGTGCCCGTAGTCGTCCGCGAGAACTTCGAGGTCTCCGATCCCGTAGTAACTGGCTCCGGCGCAGAAGACGCGGCTTCGGGTCAGCGCGCGCATGGTCGTGTACCCGCCGGCGCTGCCGCCGCGGATCGCGACCCGCTTCGGATCCGCGAGGCCCCGCTCGACAAGATGCCGCGCCGCCGCTTCGCAGTCCTCCACGTCCACGATCCCCCACTGGCCGTTCAGGCGCTCGCGATAAGCGCGGCCGTAGCCGGTGCTCCCGCCGTAGTTCACGTCCACGACGGCGAGTCCGCGGCTGGTCCAGAACTGCGTCTCGAGGTCAAGCGTGCTCGTGGCCGCGCTGGTCGGGCCGCCGTGGCAGTCGACGAGAAGCGGCGGAAGCTGTCCTGCCGGCGCGGAAAAATCCCGGTTGCGGGGCGCGTAGTAGAGGGCGTGCGCGGTCAGTCCGCGGGCCGTCGGGAACTCGATCGGCACGGCGGGCGAGAGGTAACCTGCGTCGGCCGCCGAGGCGCTCGAGCGCCGGATCACCTCGGTTCGCCTTGAGGCGAGGTCAAGCAGCACGAGCGCTTCCGGCTCGCCCGGCGAGCCCGCGAGGAAGAGCGCGCGGCCGGGCGCCGTGCGGAGCGATTTCATCTCGGAATACGGAAGGACGATCTCGTCGAGTCGTTTCGTCCCGGTATCGAGCAGGCCCAGGCGCCAGACGCCGCGTTCGCAGAAGAGGCACACGATGCGCTGAGCGGAATCGAAGCCGTACGTCGTGCTGCAGAAGTTCCACTGCGGCCGCCCGAACTCGGCCTGCCGGTCCGTGAGCGCTTCGATGCGGCCATCCCGCTCCCGAAAGATGTTCCAGAAGCCGCTTCGATCGGACACGAAATGGAGAAGGCCGTCCGGGGACCACTCCGGCTGGTAGATCGATTCCTCCGGGCCGCCCGCGACAAGGCGTGCCTCGCAGAGCGAGCCGTCCGGTCGGATTTCAGCGACGCGCAGCTCGGTTCCGTCCCAGGGCATGTTGGGATGGTTCCAGGAAAGCCACGCGAGGCGCGAGCCGTCCGGGCTGAGCCGCGGAGTCGAATAGAAGTCGCTTCCACGAACGAGCACCGTTCCCTCGGATTCCGTTACGAGCGGAAGTGAAGCGAGAGTGGTCTCGGCTTGTGTCCCCGTGACGTTGTGGTCTTCGCGGACGCAGATGAGCCTCCCGCGCGCGGCGTCGAATTCGAAGTCGGCGAAGCGCATTTTTCCGGCGGGGGTGACGGGCCGCGGAGGTTGGCCGGGCGAGAGGGCGTAGACGCGGCGGTCACCGTCGTGCGAGAACCAGACCGTGTCCGGACCGGCGAGGTACGCGCCGCCGCCATACTCGTTGACGCGCGTTCGCACATTGAAAGGCGCCGGCGTCAAATCGGCGCCGCTTCGGACGAGAACCGATCGGCCGCCCTCAGAAGGCCGCGACTCCGTCCACAGGATTTTGCCGGCGCAGAACGAGGGCTGACCGAGCACGACGGTCTCGCCGACGATGAGGGCGGTGGTGATCGGAGAGGTCCATGAACCGAACGGGGCCGGGCGGGGGGAGGCCACGGGGGGTCCTTGAACGTGGGTTGACGAAGGGGCCTGCTCCTCACTTCGACGGCGGCCGCGCTGCAGATCCTACCTCAGCGGCGATCGCGAGCATTTCGGGAAAGGGCAGATTTCCGATCAGTGTCAGCGCCGTGTTGTCGACCGACCAGCTGACAATTGTGAATCCGAAGGCGAAATTCAGGACACCGTCATGGTCACCAATCCTCACGGGTATTCCGATCTCCGGCACGCTGGCAGGGCCCGTGTTGCGCATCTCGGACAGGGAAAGCCAGCTCGCCCCCTGCGGCATTAGAAGGGCCACGATCGGCGCCGCTTCAAGGTCTCCTCCCAGGACAACCTTGCGCAGCTCGTGCCCGGCCGGAAGTTTCGCGGGCTGGAGGATCGGAAAGGGCACGAGCTCCTCGGCTTCGGTGAGCGTGACCGCGGGACCGGCGAGGTCGCAGTCGAAAACGAGCGCTTCGGCCGGGAACTCGAAGCGAAACGCGCCGGGAGGAACGGGCACGCCGAACTCGATCGTGTCGAACTCCATCGCGTACCAGTCGTGGCCGGGCGCATCCTGGATCCGCAGCTTCAACGGAACGGAAGTGCCGGCGTCCATCCAGGCCTGATACGGCCGGACGAACGGCTCTTGGTCGAGAGGCTCGCAATTCCAGAGATCCACTTCGCGCCCGCCGACGACGCCGGAGCCCTCGTGGTCGAGATCGTAGTGACTGACGATCCAGGAGCAGCCCCGGTACAGGGTCCGGGCGACTTCGCTGCGACTGGGCTGGTCGAGCCCGCGGATCCGCAGCCCGATGCCGCTTCGCGGCCACCAGATCGACATCGTCGAGCCGTCGGAGACGAAAAGCTCCCCGGCGTGCTCCGCCGGCGCCATGACTTCCGCGCGCACCTTCCACGGTCTTTCGTAGAGGATCGTCTTTACGACGGCCACTCCCGGCTGGCGGCGGAGAAGGCCGCGCTCCGTGACCTGGGCTTCGTAGCTCTCGATCGAGTACAGGCCGTTGGTGATCGCGCGCGCCATCAGGTGCGCCTTGATGTTCGTGCAGGATATGGACAGCAGGGCGCAACTAATCAGGCCGAGAGTGACGAAGCGCGGATGTATGTACGCGGACATGATTCCCCCATCCTGAGCGAACATGGGTAAGTGTTTTCCGACCCGCGCCCTCCCGCATCTTCGGAACCGTTCGACTCGCCCTTTGGGCTCGCTCACGGTAAGCCGGGCCGATCGAGGCGAAGGCATGAAAACGGACTTACCCGGCCCGGCTTAGAGGCAACAACCCAACCAGAAAAGGCCGATGGCCAGGAAGCCGATCACGACCAGGAATCCCCACATGAACACCTCCTGTCAGGACCGCTTCCAGAAGGACCACAGGGAAGGGAACGCGAGAACCCGGTCCCAGAAGTACCGAAAGAGGAGCTCAAGTATGAAAGTAAGAAGCACCTCCATGGCCCCCTCCCGATGGTTCTGAAGCGGGGCATACCTCATTTTCCGTGCCGTTGGGAACCGGGTTCCCGTGCACGTCCCGGGTTCGGCGACGTGCAGCCCCGCCCGCAACTTGTGCGAATTCGAGCGTTGGGCTGGGTCTAATGCTGTTGCCGCGCTCCGAGGCGCTGCTTGAATTCATTAGCGGGGGCCCTTCCCTCCCGGCCCCGGGTCCGTGTCGGGAATTTCCGTCTTCCAGTCGATGCCGAGGCGGCGTCCCTCGCGAATGTGCGCGCCAGGGTCCTTTTCGACGGGCTTGTGGATCAGAGATCCTTTGAGCAGGCCGGCCTCCAGCTCCTTCGGCGTGGATTTCGCGTCCATTTCGAGGAGCACCTTTCCCGCCACCCCATACGTGTCGGGCTCGATCACGAGAGTGCCGCTCTTCTTCGTCACGCCTTTCACGATTTCCAATTCCTTCGGGTCCGTGACGGTCGCGTAGATGAACTTCCCCGCGATCGACTCTTTCCACGCCGCCTGCGCCAGACTCTCCTCCTGCTTCGTCGCAGCGTCCTTGTCCGGCGCGAGCAAGAGCACGCACGCCAACCCCTCGCACGCCGCAACGTCGAGCGCGAGCCGCGCGTTCTTCATCACGGGCAGCTCCCACGATCCGTCCTGCTTCGGCGCGTACTTCGCCGCGACCTCTTTCATCCCCGCCGCCATCGCCGCCGCGTCCGCATACACCGCGCCCGGCGAACGCCCCGCCCGGCCGATCTTCTTCGCGTCGGGCGTCAGCAGCGCGAACATCGTGTTCTCGAGCTCGCCGGAAGCGCCGACAAAGTACGACTTCATGACTTCTGCCTCTTCCTTGCTCTCGTACGTCGCGAGCCGGATGCAGACGAAGTTCTTCGAAGCGTCGATGACGGCCGCGTTGGACAGGAAACTCCCGTCCATCTTCTGCTTCCCGGGTCACCAGAGCCCGGAGATGCCGTGGCACTGCGGCGCAGCGGAAATCAGCAGGATCGGTCGGCCGGTGGCTTTTGCGACGCGGGAGCCGCGCTCCCAGGTCCCGTACCAGGCGATGCCGGTGCGCGTTCCGGCTTCCTCTGAAGCGGCCGGCAGGACGGTCGAGCACACGACGGCGAACACGAGCGTGGCGATTCTCACGGGTTCTCCTTTGAGAGAGAAACGTCCCGCGCTCTCGCATATTGTGGGATTTCCCCCGGCTGGTAGCCTCCCCCCATGCCGATCGTTACCGTCACCGGCGGCCCCCGCCTCGCCGTCATCCGCCGCCTCTTCCGCGAATACCAGGCCGACCTCGGCGTCGACCTGTGCTTCCAGTCGTTCGAGGAAGAGCTCGCTTCGCTTCCCGGCCGCTACGGTCCCCCGGACGGAATTCTCCTCCTCGCGCACCATGGCCGCCACACCGCGGGATGCGTCGCGCTTCGCGATCTCGGGAGAGGCGTGTGCGAAATGAAGCGGATGTTCGTGCGCCCGAAATTTCGCGGTCATGGAATCGGCCGCGCTCTGGCCGAGGCCGTTCTGAAAGCAGGCCGGCGGCTCGGCTACCGCACGATGAAACTCGACACGGTTTCGAAGTTGAAGGCGGCGCTGGAACTCTATCGGCGGCTCGGCTTCCGCAAAACCGCGCCCTACTGCCACAATCCGCTCGCCGACGCGATCTTCCTGGCGAAGCAACTGAACCCTACCTCATTGCGAATTCGCCCGACATTCAGCCGCAAGACCCGCAACTCCTGACACCGAACCGGGTGCATGGTGGAAGCGCCGACTACCTTGCGGGACTTTCAGAATCGCGGTTTCCACCGGCAAAAACGGCGACCACAGGCGCTGCGGCAAGGGTCGTGGAGGATTGCAGGACCGGCCATGCCCCCCCCGAACGCCACCTGGAACTCGGAACGCAGATCACATTCTCCGGAACCCTCGACCCTCAACCGCCCCGCTAGTTTCTGAACGCGATCCCGCCGCGCTTCACGACCATCTGAACTTCATCTCCGCGGTGAAACTCTCCGTCGAGAATTCCGTCGGCGAGCGGATTCTCCACGAGGTCCGTCACCGTCCGCCGCAGCTCCCGCGCCCCGTATTCCGGGCTGAACCCCGCTTCCGCCAGGAACTTCGGCACCGGCGGCGTCCAGGTGAGGCGCAGGTCGGCGCGCGTGGCGTGATGCACGACCTCGCCGAGGAATTTCTCGACGATGCGGACGCAGTCCTCGAGCCCGAGAGGGTTGAACAGGACGACCTCGTCGATCCGGTTCAGGAATTCCGGGCGGAATTCTTTCTTCAGCGCGTCGACCGTGCAGCCGAACAGAGCCTCGCGGTCGAGCCCGGCGCGCTTCGACCGGTCGAAGCCGATCCGTTCGCGGGCTTCGCGGACTTCTTCGACGCCGACGTTGGAAGTGAGGATGACGATCGCGTCGGCGAACGAGATGCGCGCGCCGTGGGAGTCGGTGATGAAGCCTTCGTCGAACAGTTGCAGCAGCAGGTTGTGCACTTTGGGATCGGCCTTCTCGATTTCATCGAAGAGGACGACCGCGCGCCCTTTCTTCTTCATTTCCTCGGTCAAGTACCCGCCCTCGTTGTGGCCGATGTAGCCGGGGGGCGCGCCGATCAGCTTGGCGTACTCATGCGGCAGGCCGTACTCGCTGCAATCCACGCGGACCATGTGGGCGCGGTCCTCGAAGACGGTGTCGGTGAGCGCCTTGGCCAGCTCGGTTTTCCCAACACCGGTCTGGCCGATGAAAAAGAACGTCCCCATCGGCCGCGTCGTGTCGCGCAACCCCGCCGCCGCGCGCCGCACGACCTGCGCGACCGCATGCACCGCGTCCCGCTGCCCGATGACGCGCTCCGCGAGGCGCTCCTCAAGCCGCGCGACTTTCGCGATCGCCTGGGCCGGCTCCGGCTCCGGCGCCTTGAGCAGGTGCAGCCCGGATTTCGGCTCGGACGCCGCGGGGAGTACGACCTGCGTGATGTCGAGCGTCGGGTTGACTTCCACGCACAGCCGGTAGAACTCTTCGTCGATCGCCCTCCGGCCGGAAGGAATTCTCTGGGATGCCGCGTCGGCGAGAACCGGATAAGAGATGACGCAGGCATTGACGACCAGGCCGCGGTAGGCGTTCTTGTCGGGTACGCGGGCGAAGCGCAGCAACTCGGCAATTTCGGCGGCGCTGAACGAGCGGATCTTGATGAACTCGTCGAGCAGGGCCGAGAAGCGAAGGACGACGTTGGGTTCCATGCGGATCATGATGAGCCTCTCCTTCTCCCCTTTGCCACGTGACGGCTGTGCCGTTCGCCGGACCCCCTGTGTTGTTATCGGACCTTGTGGTACCTAAGGTTCATAAGAATTGTAAACGAAGGAGGGTTGCCACCAAAGGAGGAAGAAATCGCTGAACGCGACCCGTATTTCTTCAGTCACCTCCGCGGCGCATTCTCCGCCGCCGCCAACTCCCTCTGCAGCACCTGGTACCCTTCCCACCGCCGCCGCGAAAACGCCCCGCTCTCGACTTCCGCCTTCACCGCGCACCCCGGCTCCGAATCGTGCCTGCAGTCGCGGTATTTGCACTTTCCCTCGAACGCCCGCATTTCCGGGTAGTACTCCGACAGGTGCGCCGCTTCCAACCCCCACAGCCCGAATGACTCGATTCCGGGCGTGTCGACGATCCAGCCGCCACCGGGAAGCGGCAGCATCTCGACCCACGTCGTCGTGTGGCGGCCTTCTTCGATCTTTTCGGAAAGCGCGCCGACCTTGCGCTTCCACTCCGGGTCGATCGCATTCAGGAGACTGGATTTTCCGACGCCGCTGGGACCCATGAGGACCGTCGTCGTACCGGCAATCCAGGCGCGCACCTCGTCGAGGCCTTTCCCCGTCACCGCGCACGTCTCGAAAACGGGGTACCCCGCGGCGCGGTACGCCACGACCTCGGGCGGCGGCCCGGCGAGGTCCACCTTGTTGATCGCGATCGCACACTTCATGCGCCCGGCCTCTCCCATCACCAGCGCACGGTCGACCGCGCGGAAATCCGGGTCCGGCGAGCGCGCCGAGAATACCGCCAGCACCTGCTCGGCGTTCGCGACCAGCACTCCCTCGATCCGACCCTGCGAACCCTTTGCGCGGCAGAGCTTTGTCTTTCGCGGCAGCGTCCGGAGGAACGTCCCTTCGCCCGCTTCGCCCGGCTCGACCTCGACCTCGTCTCCGACCGCAGCAGGCTTGTTGGCCCCCTCGCGCGAACGGCGCACTTTGTTCGTGAGGCTGCAGCGAAGGTTTGCCGAAGCCGTCTCGACGTGGAACTCGTTCCCGACGATCCTCACGACGCGCCCCTTTACCATCGCTCTCGCTCCCGGGCGCCGCCGTCGGGCAACATCTTCTGAAGCGGGCACCCATCGCATTTCGGTTTCGCCTTGCAGAATTCCTTCGCGGTCTTCACGAGGAGCGCGTGGGCTTCGTTGTACAGCGCCGCGTCGCGCGGAAGCGAGTCCATCCACCAGCTGCGCACGTCGTCGTAACCGGACTCCCAGTCGAGCCAGCCGTGGCGCGCGAGAATCCGGTGGGTGTACGCGTCGGCGACGAATGTCGCCTTCCCCGCCGCATACAGCGCGATCGCATCGGCGGTTTCGGGACCGATGCCGGAGATCTCGAGAAGCGCCTCGCGAAGCGATTCGGGACCTCGATCGAAGAGTCTCTCGAGCGACCCGCCATGCTCCTCGACAAGCCACTTGCAAAAGCGCATCAACCGCTTCGCCTTGACGCGAAAAGTCCCCGCCGGCCGAATGACTTCCTCCAATCCAGCGGTGCCCAGACGGACTACGAATTCGGCGTCGAGTCCTTTCCCTCCCGACCCCCGGCTCCCGACTCCCGACTCGCCGGCCGAAAGCCGTTTGAGATTTGATATCGCCAGTTCGACATTCTTCCAATTCGTGTTCTGCGCCAGGATCGCGCCGACGCACACTTCAAACGGCGTCTCGGCAGGCCACCATTTCTGGGGACCGAACGCCGAGAGGAGCGTCTCGACGACTTTCGTGGCGGTCGAGATCACTCGCTCTCGACCTTCCAGCGCCGGAAACGCACGGAGCTGTCGTAATTCCCGAATCCCCAGCGCCCGTCGAGCCGGACGTCTTCGTCGGCGACCTCGTGCTCGAGCACGGCCTTGCCGTCCACGAAGGCGCGTACCGTGCGCCCTTCAATTTCGATTCTCACCGGCTTCCACGTTTCGGCGGGGACCGCGACCGGCGCGCTCTGCGAAAACGCAACCCGCTCCCAGCGGTCTTCTTTCAGCACCAGCAGGGCGGTCATCCCGCTTTTCATGAAGGCGATTTTCACCATGTTGCGCGCGCGGTCGTCCCACGCGCCGATCACGACGTCGGCCTGCGCATTGGCGAGATCCTGGATCCAGACCTCCGCGTCGATCGCAGCATCCCCCTTCAGCTCCTGCTCGTTCAGGATTGCCGAGCCGGTTTTCATGTACGCGGTTCCCTCCAGTTCCCCGGCGTCAAGCCGCCAGTCGCCGTACTTCATTTCCCACGGGCCGCTCGCGAGGCCGTCGATCCAGTCCGTCCATTCCTTCTGCACGTCGCGCGGCGAGCCGACACGCTTCCTGAAAAACGTCCGGCCGCGCGCCGCGGCTTCTTCGCGATCCGTGACGCCCGAAAAATCGTGCACGAGATCGGTCCACGCTTCCGGCCTGGCCTCGACAAGCCACTTCACCAGCGCCCACGACTCCCGGTAATAAAGGTCCCGAAGGAACGCGTCCGGCTGCGACGACAGATCCATCGACACGACGTCCTCGAGGGGAACAAGCCGGCCGGAATCCAGGGCGCGGCGCAGGGCGTGCAATCCCGTAGAGAAGTAGACGCCTTTCAGGGCCTCTTTCCCCAGTTCCCGCTCCGCGCAGTACTCCGCGATGCCCTCGAGCGCCCACTGCGGCGCGCCTGAGTACCACGGGACATGCCGCCGCCAGAACATGTGGGACGTCTCATGGACGATGAGGGTTCGCATGCGCTCGGTGAGCGGGACGCGCTCCGTGAATTCCGGATCGACTCTCGGCGCCATGAGCAGGTGTGCCTCGCCCGTATCGACTGAAAAGAATCCGCCGTTGTTCGCGAAGCGCCCGCCGTTCAGTTCGCGGTCGGCCTTCAGGTACTCTTCGCGCAGCTGATACACATTGAGCACGTAGGGCGCGTCCTTATCGGGTTTGACACCGCCCAGTTCGCAGAATGAGGGGAACGCATGCCGAAGCGCGCCGCGCGCCTCTTTGCGAAACGTATCGTCCGCGTGCGTGCCTTTGATCTCGACCTTGGGAGTTTCGGCGGGGGCGGCCAGCGCCGTTGCGAGGAGCAGCGGCACGATGAAGGCGCGGGCAAGCGGGCGGGCGGGCG
>WSZJ01000005.1 GCA_009773755.1 Planctomycetota bacterium
CGGCAGCATCCCTATGCGGTGCCGCGCCGGCGCGCCGCCGCCCTCCGGCCGGAGCATCAGGCAGCTCTCGACGGGCTCCGCCTTCCCTCCCCACGCTTTCACCTGCCCGTCAATGAGGTATCGGAGCGACCCGTCGTACTCCGGCTGAAAGTGCGCAACCGGCACCTCTCCAGCCTTCGGATAAGCGAACGCCATGGTCCCTCCTGTGAGGCGCTGGTCGGACGAACGGAGCGAGCCCGCCGGCCGTACCGCCAATTGAGAAGGGCCGGATTGCAAAACGCGGGGTGGCGCGGCCGTTCGTGCCACCCCGCATTTTGCAATCCGGCCCTTCTCAATTGGGGAGCAAGGATTCGAACCTTGACAGGCAGATCCAGAGTCTGCAGTGCTACCGTTACACTACTCCCCACGGTCGAGCGGATTCTATCGGCGCCATTTTCGCGGCGCAAGGACGCAGGCGCGCCTGCCCGTTCGGCCTCCCCGCTAACATTCGCCTACCCTCATTTCGCCCCCGGAGGAATATCCTTCAAACCCGAAAGCCGCTTCCCCCATAGAAAGTCCGTGCCTTGGACGTTATTATTTCAGGGTCCTGCAAGTGGTGGGTCAGCACTGACTCCCCGGGTCGCGTCCGAAGGGCGCAACCCGGGGAATCAGGCGCGTCGAACCAACAGGGGATTCCCAGGAGGCCGTTGACCGGATGAATACCGCTCTCGACAGCCGTGCGCTCGTCCTGAACCGCTCGTGGGTCGCGATCGACACCACGACCGTGCGGAAGGCCCTCGTGTGGATGTACCGCGGGCTCGCGCGCGCGATCGCCCCCGATTCCTACGAGACCTACGACTTCGAGTCCTGGACGGACCTGCGGGTGTCGAAGGGGGAGCCGTGCATCCACACGGTCAACATCCAGATCCGCGTCCCCGAAATCATCATCCTCGCCCTCTACAACGAAGTGCCGAAGAAGGAGGTCGTGTTCTCGCGGCGCAACCTCTACAAGCGCGACCATTTCACCTGCCAGTACTGCTCCCACCAGCCCGGCTCGGAGGAGCTGACGATCGACCACATCCTGCCCCGGGCGCGCGGCGGCAAGTCGACGTGGGAGAACTGCGTCCTCGCGTGCGTCGACTGCAACCGTCGCAAGGCGAACCGCACGCCCGCCGAGGCCCTGATGATGCTCAGGAAGTCGCCGATCCGGCCGCCGTGGACGCCGTTTATTTCTCTTCGGCTTGGCGCGAAGCGGGCGAGTTGGGAACGGTTTGTCAGCGAGAGGTACTGGGATGTGGAGCTGCATCCGTAATGCGGTCGGGAGACGGGAGTCGGGAGTTCGGAGAATCGAGCAAAACAGCCGGCCGGGCGATGAGCCTGGCCGGTTTTATCTGGCGGGCGGCTTGCGCGCCATCAGCGTGAAGGTCATCGGGAGATTTCGAAGCGTCGACTTGGGGACGCCGGGGAAGATGTCCCAATAGCCTTCCCGATGCTCGCCGAGAACTTCGAGGATGAGGCCGGCGCGACGGACCGCCATGGCCACCGACGAAATCGGCCATTGCTGCTCGTACTTCCACGACTGGTCGCGCGCGTCCCCGGACAGTTCGGGGATGTAGGAGGCGGGCCATCCTTTCGAGGCGACCGCGGCGTCGAAGTAGCTCGCGTCCCGCAGCGCGAGGTCTCCTTCCGCGACGTCGAAGACCCACAGGAAGGGATGGTCGTCCAGCAGGTGCAGCACGCCGCCGGGCTTGAGAAGCCGCGCGACGGTACGGGCCCAGCCATCGAGATCCTGGATCCAGTTGATCGCCCCGCCCCCCGTGTAGACGAGGTCCGCCGTGCCGTCGAGCTCCGCGGGCGCTTCCAGCACGTCGCACCGGTGCCACGTCGCCGGCGCGCCCAGCGCCTCGCCCTTCCGGCGCGCGTTCTCGATGTGGACGTCGCTGATGTCGATTCCCACGACCTCCGCCGCTCCCTCGAGCCAGAGCGAGAGGGTGTCCTGTCCCGACGCGCACTGGAGATGGATCGCGCGGCGGCACCACGTTCGCAGATCCCCGAGATTCGCCCTCTCGAGCGGGCGGACAGTGCTCTTTCCCGCGCGCAATGAAGCGATGTCCTGGTCGAGTTTCCGCCTGTAAGACTCGGCCGCCTCGTTCCACGCGGCCCGGTTCGAGGCGTGCCGCGCGCGGACTTCCTCGCTCGTGTGCGCAGGTTCGACGCAGTGCTCGTCGTCTTCCTCGGGGGTGGCCGGCATGGGAGCGAGAAGATACCGGGGGCCGCGCGCGTGTGCGATCGAAGTGTGTCCCGCTTCCGTATTCCGGCCACTCTTCTTGACTTCTCACAGTCTCACAGTTACTGTGAATCTGTGAAAAACGTCACCCTGGCCCTCGACGACCAGACCTGGAAGTCCGCGCGCATCGCCGCCGCGGAGCGCGGCAAGTCGCTCAGCGCCCTCGTCCGCGAATACCTGAGGAGCCTGCGTCCCTCCGGCGATTCCCACGAAGAGAACGTCCGGCGCATGTTCGAGGCCATGGATCGTGCCCATCCGAAGGGCCGTGCATCCGATCGCCTGAGTCGCGACGAGGTCCATGATCGCCACCGCCTTCGTTGACACCAACGTCCTGCTTTATTCGGTTTCCAGGCGCGCGGAAGAGCGCGCCAAACGGAATCGGGCAAGAGAAGTGCTCTCGCAGGACGGCCTCGCGATCTCCAGCCAGGTGCTTCAGGAGTTCTTCGTACAGGCAACTCGAAAGGGCGGCCTCGAACTGCCGCAGACCGAAGCGGTGGAAATCATGGGCCCCTTCAGGAAGCTCATCGTCGTTCCGATCACCGCCAATCTCGTTTTCGACGCGATTCAATTCCGCCTCAGGCACAGAATTTCATATTGGGACGCTGCCATCCTCGTCGCTGCGCGTGAAGCCGGCGCTGCGCGTCTGTACTCGGAAGACCTGGCGCACGGACACGACTACGAAGGCGTGGTCGTGGAAAACCCCTTCCGCCCCGAGTGACGCCTTCGCCGGGGCGTGCCGCGATCGACCTGGCGAGCATCGTCGCGGAGTCCGGAAGAGCGCCTCCCCGCCATGGCGCCGAGAATGCCGGGTAGAACGAGCGGCACGGAAATCAGCCAGGAAGCGTCGGCATACGGAAACAGGTTCGCGAAGCCCTGAAGCAGCAGCAGCGCAAAGGAACCCGCCGCGGCAGCAAGGGCTGTAGCCGGCGCCAGCCGCGGCCACAGGACCCCTACGATCGCCTGGAATAAGTAGGTTGCGAGGCCTGCGACGATCCATGCCCACGCACTCAGCACTCCAAGATCGCCAAACCACGCGGCCAGGCCGTAATTCAGCATGGGCCCAGCCGCCGCCACGATCGCGAGTGCACTCATCGCGGAAATTCGTCCGACACGCTCGATTGAAGGACTTTTCAGATTTTCGCCGTCGCCTTGCATCACTCGATCCTCTCCCCGTTCACGATCAACGCCGTCAGGGTCGGCTTCCCGTCATCTCCCACGGCCACTTCCGCGAATACGGCGCCGCTGCGGACTTCACGCTCAATCTCCGGCCCGCGGCCTTCGCGGACGTAGAACTCCTCGATGCCGAAGCGCGTCAACGCCGTGTTGCCGTTGAGATACCCGCAGTGACCGCGCATCCACACGGCGCCGGGCTTCGGCTCGCCACGGGTCGATCGCGCCGCCGTTGCCGTCCAGGCACCTTCCCTCGGCTCGAGCCGAAGCCAGATCTCGCCGCCGTCCACGGGCCGCGGCCCTTCCCACATCTTTGTGAGATCGAGCCGCGAATGGTCGTAGCCGAGCCGGACGTACTGGCCGCGGAAGAGATCCTCGGGATCGATGGGGACGACGCGCATCGTGACGCGCGTGCCGTCGCGCACGGCGAGCGAGTGCGACCGCGTCATGGATGCGAGCACGGCGACCTGCAGGGCGACGGCGGCGGTGAAGAAGATGGGGCGCTTCATGCGTGGGCCTCCTGGATGGTGGCGGCGATGCGGCGGCGCTGGCGTTCGAGGGCCCAGCCTCCGGCGAGCAGGAGGAGGCCGCCGACCGTGAAGAAGAGAGAGCGGTCGAGACGGTCCCAGCCGAAATCGACGTACAGGGCGAAGAGGCCGATCGCGAACCAGCCGAGGCCCTGGTAGGCGAGGCGCGGGCGGCGGTCGTGCAGGCCGAGTGCGACGAGGCCGGCGCTTCCCGAGAACAGCGCGATGTTGAAGAGCAGCGCGACGGGGATCTCGGCGCCGCGGGTCCCGATCGCGAGCCAGGTCGCGCCGAGGCCGACGGCGCCGAGGGCGGCCCAGGCTTCGAGGCGCGCGAGGCGTTCGCTGGCGACGACGAGGGCCCATGCCGCAACGGCGGCGGCGACGGCGAGGACGGCCCAGACCCAGCCGATCGCCGGGCGAGCGCCTTCCTGCCACGAGAACTCGTGCGCGAAGAACCGGATGCACATGAGGAAGATCGCGAACATGCCGCCGCCGATGCCGAAGGTCCGCCAGGGCGCCTGCAAGTCGGGACGGCCCAGCGAGCGGTGGAGGACGCCGGCCGCGACCAGGAGCCCTGCGCCGGCGAGCCACGCCGTGGGCATCATTTCCTCGGTTTGATGCCACGCTCCCGGGACGATGGAGAGCCACGCACCGAGCGCCATGACGGAAACCGCCAGGTGGCTCTTCGAGTTCCGCCAGTACGACACGGCGAAGAGTGCGCCGACGGCGGCGAGGCTCCAGAGGCCGGTCGCGTGGAATTCGGCCGCTTCCCCGATCCCCCAGACCGTGAGCGCGCCGGCTGCGAGGGTGAAGACGGGGACCGCTTCGACGGCGACGGCAACTGCGAGCGCGCCCAGCCCCCACGCGAGGAACGCGTTGGGCCAGTGGCCCGAGAGGTGGAAGATCTGTGCGACGAGGAAGATGCCGGCGCCGAAGGCGAGGTTGCCGATGAGGAGGAGGGCCTGCCCGAGGTGCGGGTGGCTGGCGCGGCGGAAGGCGAGTTCGTAGCCGCCCCACTGGAGGCCGATGACGGACGTGAAGATGAGGCCGAGCTTGAGCGGATCGCCGATGCCGTCCCAGTTGGCGGCGATCCACGTGAGGATCCCCGCGCCGACGAGGAGCGCGCCGAGCACGGAGAGCGCCTGGACGAAGCGTCCCGACCCGGCGCGCCGGTCGAGGTCGACCTCGGCAAAGTCGTAGCGGGCGCGGATGCGGCGGGCCTGGTCGTCGGTGAGGAGGCCGTCGCGGGTCCACGACGGGATTTCTTCGGCGAGCCAGGCGAGCTCGTGCGACGACGGCGCACGGCGAGGAGCAGTCTGTAATGTAGCGGTCATACCTGAGCTCCGATCCTGAGAGGAAGACGTTTGCGGTCGAGCCGCGGCCGGCGATCGAGGAGAACCGTGAAGACAAACATCACGGAGGGGAGAGCGAAGAGCGCCAGAACCGGCGCCAGCTCGAGGAACATTTCCTCTGCAGGGCCGAAGAGCATGAGCTCTCCCATGCGAACGGCCGGGCCGGGGGTGAAGGCGTCCTCCCAGCCGGCGCTCAGCCCCGCGAGGATCGCCAGCGGGCACAACGCGGGGAGCAGCGACAACAGGAACCAGAACACCGCGGTGGCTGGCCCTTTGCGTCGAACCGCCGTCAGGATCGGCAGCGCCAGCGGTTGAATCAAGATCACCGCCGTGAGCAGCGCAATGATGACCGCACAGTGATTCATCCCGCCCTCCTTGCCCGCACGATCGCCAGGAATCTGCGCTTGCGCTCGGCGACGGCGCGGTCGTTGTAGAGTTTCGCGAAGAGCCAGTTCATGCCTTCTTCGAGTTGCGCGAGGGTCATGTTCCTGGGGTGGAAGGTCGCGTCGAAAAGCGTGCAGCGGTCCCAGTACTTGCGCGTGATCAGGCGGCCCTCGGCGGCGAGGCGGGCGTGGAGGCGCGTGCCGGGGAAGGGCGTGAGCGCGGTGACCTGGACCTCGGCGAGCCCGGACTCGCGCACGAAGCGCTCGATTTCCTCGAAGACATCCGGCGTGTCGGCGTCCAGGCCGACGATGAACGTGCCGTTGACGCTCACGCCGCGCGACTGGATCGCTTCGATGTCGCGGCGGTAACCGTCGAGCTGGCGGAGCTTCCAGTTCTGCGCGTCGAGCCCCTTCAACGACGCCGCCCGCGGCGACTCGAAGCCGATCAGGAGCTGGCGGCACCCGGCGGGAGCGAGGAGGTCCAGCAGTTCAGGATGACGGCCGAGGGAAGAATCCGTTTCCGTGAACCAGCGGACTCCGCGCCCCGCCAGGCCGCGCAGAAGCGCCGTTCCCCACTGCGGGTCGGCGAACGTGTTGTCGTCGGCGAACTCGAGCATCGGGCGTTCCCAGCGGGCGCGGACGGCGTCGACGTCGCGCAGCACGAGGTCGACGGGTTTCCTCCGGTACCGTCCGAACAGCTTCGACGCCGCGCAGAATTCGCAGTCGTGCGGGCAGCCGCGCGAGGTCTGGACGGTGATGCGGTTGTAGCGCGACATGTCGAGGAGGTCGAAGCGGGGAAGCGGCGAGCGCGCGAGGTCGTACGTGCCGGGGGCGTCCTCGATGTAGAAGCGCTTAAGCGTCCCGCGCGCGGCGTCCTCGACGATGCGCGGCCAGAGGTCCTCGCCTTCGCCGACGGCGACGGCGTCCGCGTGGCGGGCGACTTCGCGCGGGAGCACCTTGGCGTGCAGGCCTCCGATGACGACTTTCGTGCCGCGGGCGCGGAGGGCGTCGGCGATCGCGTAGGCGACGTCGATCTTCGCGGTGAGAGCGCTGATGGCGGCGAGGTCGAAGTTCTCACCGTCGAGAACCGCGGTGTCGAGTTCAGGCATGTCGAAATAGCGCAGGTCGTGCTCCGCCGGCGTCAGCCCGGCGAGCGTCAGCAACCCGAGCGACGGCAGGCTCGCGATGGTCTTCCCGCGGTGCACGAATCCCGGAAGCGTCACCTTGTTCACGTCGAGCAGCGTGTTGCGGACGCGAACTCCCGAAACGGCGATGAGCGCAATCCTCACGAGAGCCTCCTTTCCGCGGCCGGGCGCCCGGCCCACCGGCGCCAGGCGCCGGCCGCGGCGATCGTCATGGAGGAGGTGAGCGCCAGCGCGCCGGCGGGAAGCGCGTACTTCGCTTCCGGCTTAAACGCGGCGGCGGCGAGGACGAGCGTGAGTCCGGGCCACGCGGCGATCGCGAGCCAGGAGCAGGCGGATTTCCATTTCGGCGCGAGCGCGAGGCGGGGGAGCTCGCGGCCGAGAAGCACGTTGAGCGCGCCGACGGCGACGGCGGCGATGTGGGCGAGGCGGAGCAGGCGGCGGGGAAGGGCGTCGTAGGATTCGAAGCCCTCGGGGGCGGGCATGGGACCTGAAAAGGCCCACATGCCGATCCAGAGGGCGGCGGCGAGGCCGAGGGCGATGCCGGTCCAGCCGATGGCGGCGTTGAGCGAGCCCCGGGGTGAGGTCGGCTTCGCTGCCTCCTGAAGTGAGTGAACGTTCACTCGCTCATGGGGCGAAAAAAATGCCCTCTTTCCAGCGCCATCGGCGCCTGAGCCAATTTGTGAGTGAACGTTCACCCGGAGATGTTTCCTCGTGTCCTTCATCTATTTTCCCTCCACCAGCCGCGCCAGCCGCCGCCCGACTTCCGGAGCCTTGTCGCGAAGATCGCCCTTCACTTCGCCATACGCCTTCGCAAGCAGAAGCCGCGAGCACGACCCGATGATCAGCGCCTGGAGAAGATCAAGGTCGGCCCCGGCCGGCAACTCGCGCGCCGCCACCGCTTCCTTCAGGATGTCGTGCACGACGTGACGGGGAAGGCGCATGGATTTAGGAAGGCGCTCCATCTCGGCGGCGTGCGAAAAGAGAATGAAGCGAGCGAGGTCCTGGTTTTCTTCGTAGGCCTCGGCGAAGGCGCGGGCGAGTCCTTCGAGGCGGCCGGGCAGGGTCGACTTTTCGCGCGCCTTGCGCTCCATGAACTCGGAGAAGGTGGCGAGGTTTTTCTGGAGGATGTCGCGCGCGAGTTCTTCCTTGGAGTCGTAGTGGCGGTAGAGGGTGCCCTCGGCGACCTTGGCGGCCTTGGCGATGTCGCGGATGGTGGTGGAAGCGACGCCGCTTTCGACGAAGAGACGGACGGCGGCGTTCATGATGGCGGGGAGTTTGGTGTCCTGCTTGGATTCGTCGATGATCATGGGTTCCTTTTCGCGAGTGAACGTTCACTCACATCATAACCCGCGACCGGACCCGGGTCAAGCCGTTGCTGCAGGATTTCTGGCCTCCCGTCAGAAAGTACTGTCGCAACACATTGCAGCACAATCTGTTAGGTCGATCCATCAACTCGAAGAATCTTCAGCATCGCCCGAAAAACAGCCTTCACCGCTTCGTCCACTTCCTTCTTCTCAAAGCTCACCGCCACCACGCTCCCCGTCTCCCCCACCCCCTGCAGCGAGCTCTTCGCCCCCAATTCCTTCAGCAGCACGTCCTCCATCTGCGGAAACGGCCGCTTCGCCATCTCGTCCTTCAGGAACGGATCGCCCGCGTAGCCGGCCATCTGCCCGTTCGGGTCAAATAGGGCCACCGTGTCCATCCCGAGCCCGCCCGCGATCGCGAGCGCCGCATTGTCCCCCTCGGCCCCCATGATCAGCCGCGACAGCATCCGGCCGGAAGCGGCCTCGCCGTCTTCCTCCGGCGTGCGCCCCCAGAGCCGCCGCAGGTCGACGAGCACGCCCGCGATGCCCAGCGGCCGCCCCTCGGCGTCCTTGATCAGCGTCGTCGTCATCTGGCACGGAAACTCCGTCCCGTCCTTCGAGACGTTCATGATGTCCCCGCGCCAGCCGCCCGACAGCGTCGCCTCGACGATTTCCTTCGAGAGCGCCGGCGAGTTGGAAGCGCTGTAGAGCATCATCACCGGCCGCCCGAGCATCTCGGTTTCCGCGTACCCGAACAGCGCCTGCGCACGGCGGTTCGCCCACGCCATCGTCCCGACGAGGTCCACCAGGATCAGCGCTTCGTCGATCTCCCACGCGCACTGGCGCACGAAGTCGGGCATGGGGGGAAGCGGAACGGGTTTGGGCGGCATGGGAGCTTTCTATCGGAGGTGGTGACGGGAAGCAACAACTTGCGGGGGAGCGGGAGTCAGGGCGCTGAAACGGCCGCGGATACGACCATGCCTGTCACGGTTTCTCGAGAAGCTCGCTGACTTTCACCACCGTCCCCCACGACCGCGTCGTCGCCGGAACACCCAGCGCTTTCTCAACGACCTCGTTCGGATAGTGGCCGAGCTTTCCAAGGACCCGATAGCACCCGGGGACGAATGCTCCTTCGGTGCCTAAGAGTCTTACTTCCCACTTCGGCCCCTTCGGGACATCAAGGGGAAACGAAGTCTTCAGCTTCGGCTTGGCCGCAAGGAACGTGACGACCGGCTTCGCGCCCGGCGGCAGCTTCCGGAACGGCTCGCGCTTCACCAACGCCGCGATTTCGGCCGCGGCGACGACGATGATTTCGGTCTCGATCGGAAGCGCGTCCGCGAACTCCTTTTTCACGGCCGCCGCTGAGGGCCGGTTCCGCGCCACGAACGTCCCCGCCGCGCCGATGTTCTCGACGCCGAGCTCGCGTGCGAGCGCGGCAGGCTTGAAGACGCGCGCGCCGCCGACATTGGCGCCGCGGAGGAATACTGCGAAGTTCATGCGTTTCTCCGAACGAAGCCTGTGGGTCATGAACTACGCCGCAGGGACGGACGCAGCTACCTGCTCGCGGATCGACCACCCGGAACGACAGGAAAAGCGCGGGATTCCTGGAACCGTCGCTGTCAGCGGATGCGCTTGGCTGCCGGACTGCTTCAGTCTCCGCGTCGCGGCGTTCCCGCAGGGGATACTACTCTTTCGCGATCGGCAGCCTCAGCTCGCTCGCGCCGAAGTGCAAGGTGATCTTCACCGGCTGCGCCGTTTTCTCATCCCAGTGATCCGCGCCTGTGCCGGCATTGCGCTCGTACCGCGGCCAATTGGTGTTGGCGAGGTAGACCCTCAACTCGTGCCCCGCGGGGAACGTCGCGGCCGTAGCAGGGAACCGCAGCGTAAGCGAGTACGTCTGCCCGCCCTGGAGCAGCTTCGCCACCGCCGTCCCGTCGCGCAACTTCGCCCGCCCGGCCGCGTCGCCGATGAGGACCGGTTTGCCGTCCACTCCCGCGTCGCAGAGGCGCGCGGTGAAATCGCAGTCGGGGGCGTTCGCTTCGAGGGACACCGTGAGCTCGACGTTGCCGTTCACGCGAAGGGGTTTTTCCAGTTTCCCCGTCGTGAACCACGCGCCGTCTTTCCTTTCCGAGAGCGCCGACTGGTCGGTCGGCCCGTGCTTCATCGGCGGGAGGTTCGCGCCGCCGAGGGTCGGCGAAGGGTCGACCGGGTCGTAGGTCCACGTCCGCGTCGACTCCTGCTGCGGGCGCTCCGCGGCGAGGCGGCCCTCCGCGGTCAGGAAGAAACTCTGCGAGTCGCGCGCCACCGCCGTCCACGCCTCGCAGCTCTTCCAGGCTTCCTCATTCACCGGCCAGTACCGCACGCGCGCCACCTTGTCCCAACCGTTGTCCTTCATCCCGCGCAGCCAGTAGTCGAAGAACGCCTTCGCCGCGCGCGCCGACTCGAGCGACGCCTTCTCGAATTTCAGCGCGCCCTGCTCCGTGACGCCGATGCTCACGTGGTCCCACGGCCCGATGAGCAGCTTCGACCCCGACCGCGCCGCTTCGCCGCCCTTCGCTACGATGTCCTCGAAGGTCCGCACGATCGCGTCCGGGTAGTTGTCCCACCACCCGGTGATCATCAGGCACGGCACCTCGATCGCCTCCGGGTGGTACGTCGCCTTCTCCGCAAACTTCCAGAGCGGCGTCCCCGACAGCGGCGCCGCGATCACCTTCTCGCTCACCCCGAACCCGAGCTGGTCGAGCCGCTTCACGTGCCCCTCCAGCATCACCCCGCCCTCGTAGTACGCCTCGTACCCCTGCCCCATCGCGGCGATCAACGGCGCGCAGCACACCAGGTGCGGCGGATGCTCCGCGGCCGTGTCCAGCTGCTGCTTTCCGAGCGCGCTCCCGCCCCACGTACCCACCTTCCCGTCGCTCCACGCCTGCCCCGCGATCCACTCGACGCAGTCGTACCCGTCGAGCCCGCGCTTCGCCATCGGCTTCGTCGCCGCCTTCGACCCGTAGAACCCGCGCCAGTCCACGAAGACGTAGGCGTAATGCTCCCGGTCCATCAGCACCTTCATGTCGTTGGTCGAGCCGCGCCCTGTCTCCCCCGCGGGCACGTTCGCGAGAGTCATCACCGTCCCCATGTGCTTCTTGTTGTACGGCGTCTGCACCAGCACGCACGGATACTTCCCCTCCTTCGCCGGCAGATACACGTCCGCCGCCAGCCACTTGCCGTCACGCATCGGGATCTGGACGTCCTTCTGCTCGGAGTTCCAGCCTTCCGCGGCGACCGGCAGGGCAAGGGCGAGGGCAAGGGCAAGGGTCCGCATCCGCAGCTTCCTTAATGAGAGAGAGTCTGGTAGGAAGTGCGGAGAAGAAACCCGACCCGCGCCCTCAAGTTTCGGAGGATTTCCATGAAGTGGGCCCCATCGTACGACGAGGCCGTGAAGGAAGCCCAGGCGTCGAAGAAGCCGCTTCTCATCGACGCCTTCTCCCCCAACTGACCGGCCTGCGCGAAACTGGATGCGGATACGTATCCAACGGCGTCGGTGGCGGCGTTCGTGGAAGGGAACTACGTCGCGCTCAAGGTGAACGTGAAGGAGCAGCGCGACCTCGCGAAGAAGCTGCGCGTGATCTGGACGCCGACGGTCTTCGCCGCCCTGCCCGACGGCACCGTCCTCCACCAGACCATCGGCTGGCTCCCGCCCTCCGACTTCCTCGCCGAATTCGGCTACGGCCTCGCCCGCGCCTCCCTCGAAAGCCGCGACTTCGACGCCGCCAGCCGCCTCCTCCGCGACGCCGTCGCCCGCGCCCCCGGGCACGACCGCGCCCCCGAGGCCATGTACTGGCTCGGCGTCAGCGAGTTCCGCCGCACCGGCGGCATCGAAGCGGCGAAAGTCGCCTGGAAGGAGCTCGCCGACAAGTGGCCGGCGTCCGCGTGGGCGACGCGCGCGCGGTGGCTCGTCACCTGACCGCATGCCCGCGCTCGCCTTCGCCAAAGCCGACGCCTCCGCCGCCCCCTCCCTCCGCGCGATCGCGGCCGCCTGCGCCGAGGACCTGACGAAACGCTTCGGCCCCGGCCACGGGTCCGGCGTCCGCACGATCGAGACCATCCGCCGCAACTGCCGCCACAAGGACGTCTGGCTCGCCCGCGACGGCCCCGACATCGTCGCCACGTTCCAGCTCGAGCCGAAGAAACCGGGGTTCGTGTCGCGGAAAAAGTTCACGCGCCCCGACGAGCCCTACCTCTGGCTCGTGAACTTCTTCGTCCACGCCACCCGGCAGCGCCGCGGCATCGGCCGGGCGTGCATCGAGGAGATGCGCCGGATCGCCGCGAAGCGCGCGGCCCGCTGGGTGAGATGGGACGCCTACAGCGCGCCGGCAGGGGCCTCGGCGTTTTATGAGAAATGCGGGGCGAAGCTCATCGATGCAACGACGGTTCGCGGGGTCGGGTTGGCGATTTTCGAGGTCGGCGCGAGTTGAGTTCGAGTCCCGCTCGAGGAGCTTGGTGTTTTTATTTCGGAAGTAGAGTTCTGAGCTGAAGCAAGTGCGCGATCTCCGCTTCGCGCCAGCGGACGTAGGTTATTTCCCCGAAGCGGGTGGTCCGTCTGATAGAACGGCACCAAGCGCTTCCTGGAGTTCCAGCTGTCCACCGTCCGTGAGGACAAAGAGCCCGGAGATTCGGTTGGAAGCGCCCTCGGGCGACCGGGTTTCGACATCCGAAATCACAGCTCCATCTCCATAAATCGTGAGGGACATTTGGAATCCGTCCGTTTTGGTGAGCAGCACTTCTATTTCGGCCGGTGTCCGCAGGGCGCAGGTGGCATTTGGCGGAGGGAGGATCTCGAAGTTTTTTCCCATGACCAAGATCGCTCGTCGGCATTCAGCCGCGGGAATTTCTCTCCACTCGGTCGCACCGGACCGGCGAGCCTGAAACCGGGAGATTCTGGCGGGTACAGGGAGGACGAGGGATGGGCCGGTCGGAGATGCCATGGGAAGCCTGACTGTCGTTGGATGTGGTCTGGACAGCCAGAGACGAACTGGGATTGAGATGGCCAGCGCCAGCAGCAGTGCTCCCGGCACTGCGAGACGACGCATCCAGGGAAGGCTCGGGGTCACGAAGCCATTCTACGAGTCTGGCGATCGGAACGGACTTCAGAGATGGGTGGAAGTGTCCGTCGTTCTAGAGAGGTCCCTCATCGCGCGGGGCACCCCGAGGGCGGGTGATATCCAGGTGGCAGACGTGAAGGGGTAGGAATTCATCCGTCGGGCCTACGCGCGAGCGAAGACGCTGGCTCGCAGTCTCGGCTAGTGGATCCGAAGCGGGTCGCGAAGAAGCAGAGGACGACAGGGGTGTCTCAGGTTCGGACCTTTCCTGCGCTAGAATTACCCGTATGTCTACTCTGGGATCGGACGGTCCTAAAAGAAAGTCGGGGTTGCTTCCCGGCATTTGCATTGCCGGAGTTCTCGCCGCGATCGGGGGCATCATCTTGGTTTCGAGACTGTGCGCAGCAGCCTTCCGCGGCTCGGCTGCCCCGAAGGACATGGCCATGGTTCACATTCGCGGACTTCCCGTGGATACCACTTTCCTAACGATTATCACAGAATCCGGAGGCGCACCTCGGATCATGGGTCGGTGGGATCGGTCTGGAGGGGGGATGGACTGGAAGTGGGTACTCGTGGAACAGTGCGCGGGCGACCATGACTATCTCGTATTCAGCGGCGATGGGCTGAACTTGAGCACCCGCTATTTCGCGTGGCGGGACGCGCCGCGATACGGAGTCCTACGGCGGGACCTTCGTGGAAGGTGGTCACTGCTCTGGGTTGTTTCGGCTGAAGTTTCGAACGAAAACACCGCGAGCAGTGCACCGCTCGGACGAAAGACAATTCCGTACCCGGCTTCCGCCACCACCGAGATCCCGACCACTGCGTTTCTTCAGTCCGTCGGGATCAGTTGGTGTCTTCCAGGAAGTGCGGAAGCTGAAAAGGCCTTGAGTGCTCCCGACGAAAAGTGCTGGGGCGATCGTGCGCTATCAGGACCCGCTCGCTTCCTGCCCTTAATCCTAGAAATCAGACGAGAGTGCGAAAACGAGGTGAATTGGGAGTCAGCCTGTTCTAACGCGAATCGCATCTGTTTCCAGGCACCCGTTGTTTTCGGGCAAGCTGTATCCTTGTCACCCGACCAACTCACGGCGATCGAACAACTGGGTGCCTCCTACGACGCCTTCGTTGCTGCTCTTACACGAAGCCCGCAAGAAGCAAACTTGCTTCTCGATCGATGGGAGACCCATCTCCGGTTTCTGATCGGCAACTAGCCCTGTCGGGCGACCGAGCGTGACGAAATCCGACATGTGTTCGAGCAGGACCGAAGCGTCGACGGGGTTACCGCCCCAGAATCCCCTCCGCCGCGGAAAGCGCGCCTGACAGTTGGGCTTCGTCGGCCTTGTCCTCCTCCAGTTGTGTCTCCGCGTCAAACAACTTTCGGACGGCAAGTACTGTCTGTTCGTCAGGGATGCCAACGTCTGGTGGCGAGCCGATGCCAAGTTCCAACAGGATTCCACGAAGTTGGGAACACAATGCCGAGCGAGCTTCAAACTTGCTTCCCGTGTCTGCACTTCTGATCTGACGAATGATCGCTTGAGCAGACTCTCGGAGGACGTTCCTAGGTTTCCCCGTCACTGGAGAGTTCAGGAGCCTCTTGAGCACTCCGTCTCGATCAAGTCCGGCCGGAAGAGCCGGGTGTTCACTCAGCCACGCGAACCGAGAGGGCTCCACTGCTTCGAAAACCGTGGTCTTGTAACCATTCGGACCCGCGTCCGAGGTGGAGATCTCGCGAAGCCTTGTCGTGACCACGCGGGTATCGGGCTGAATTGCGATCAGGTAGTACTCCTTCGCGTCGATCCACTCGTCCACAGATTCCAGCGCCGACATCGAGCTGTCGCCCGGTGATGGGACGTGTTCCACGCCCATCGACACTCTTCCCCCCATGCTCATCTTGCTTCGTTGAAGACACGTGCCGCTCGTCGGTTCTCCGGCGACCACGAAGAATCGATCCGCGTACTGGGATACGCCGCGAATCGAAATAAGGCGCCAGGCTTCCCGACGCTCAGTGCAGCCACAAGCCGAAGCGAAAACGATGGCTGCGAGGATGCAGCGCTCGAATCCGCGCCTGTGCCCGGGAGCTCCCTGTGAGAGGCCGTTTTCACTTTCCATTTCGAGCCCACTCCCTTGCGTTGCCCGAATGCATCTTACCGCTGGCGAGAGCAAAGCATTCCTCCGGCCACTTCCCCGACGACGATGCCATCACCCCCCGACTGGACTTCGACCTGCGGCCGCATCGTCCCCGGCGAGTTCGTCATGCGCATGAACGCTCGTGTCCTCCTAACCACAACTGACCGACGCAACGGGCTGGAAATGGCGTGAATGGTCCCTCCTCCCGGAAGCCGGGGGCACCGGCAACGAGGAGGAAGTCATGTCGAGTTTCGATGAGAAGGACCACCGGACGGGACTGAGTACGAACTATCGATCGCGAGGCTGCGACGAGTTCCAGGTTCAGCTACCTGAACGCCCACCTCGAGTACGCTGCTACGCGGGTCTAGCGGATGAACTCCTGGTACTCCCGAACCTCGCTCCAGTTTTTCAATTGCTTTCGCTGGATCGTTGTCAGGGGGAGAGACTCGTCCATCCGAGTCTGGATCTCGACGAAGAGTTCGAGTCGAGGCACCGCGGCTTCATGGCCCCGAAGTGGCTCGCCGGAGCGAAACTTATCCCATGCCTTGCCTTGGATGACCCTGTTGCGTTCGACGAACTCTTCCGCGAAGGCCCGAATCGCCGGTTCGAGTTTGTCCCAGTCCGACCACCTAAGATCCGAAATCCAATCTTCGGTGACTTGCTTGACGATGGTCGAAGGGGAAGATCCCGAGAGGCCGATTCCCATTTCAAGGTCACCATCTCCGAAGATTCCAAGCGAGTCCAAAGACTCGACCTGAGGAGGCGTAGCCGCTTTGAACAGCTTCTGAATCGCCTCGTCCTCGATGCGATCTCGCTGAAGCTCGCGCTGAAACAGGGTCAGACTGTCGTCATCTACCTCAGCCGCTTCCGCCCGGTCAAAGTTAGCGAGGACTACGTCGAATGACGATCGCTGCGCCTCTGTCGGGGGAGGATTGAGCGTCTCAAGTTTTGCGATGGCGATTTGGATCAATCTGTGCGTAAGCCGGATTGACTGGTGGAACAACTTGCTGTGAGGACGACCTTCTTGGATCACTAACATCCACGCGTCCGACTTCCGGATCTCAGCCACGAGAGATTCCCGCTCGGCGCGATACCGGGGATCGGGCGTTGCTTGATGGAGTGTGGATTCGAGAGTCATCAACTCGACGCTGAGCCGGTTTCGTTCGCGTCGGGCTCCTGCAAGCTCCGCTCGAAGGCTGTCCGCGTCCCTGCGCTTGCTGGAAACCGCGGACTGTTCCTGATCCGGGTGAGGGGAACGGACACTTCGGAAGATGATCCATCCGCCGGCGGCTCCCAGCGCGAGACCGACCAGCAGCGCTCCTACCGACCGCGCGCGAAAATTCTGCATCACTCTTCCTCGTCCATCTCGACGACCCCCAGCTTCCCGCCTTCTTTGCGCGGTATGCGAATTTCATACAGAACCGCCCACTCCCTGACTGCCTTTGACTGCGCATCGGTCAGTCGGAGGTCCCTTTGAATTCTCTGCTGCGCTCGAATCTGCGCCTCCATCGTCTTGCGGTACGCCTCCCCCAGTTCGGAATTCTTGACTACGCGGTCTTCTTCGAGCGGCGCATGAATCACCTGGTCTTCTTCGAGGAAGGCGTCGACCACAGGCTGGAGTTGACCCCGTTGGGACTCCTCCAGCCCAAATTGCTTCATCCACAGGTCCGTGAGTGGGCCGCGTGCATTTGCCCAGGTGGTGTCAATGACCTCGAACGGATGGCCTCGGCCAGAAATGAAATCCGGACGGCCATGGAGCTCGAACACCTCTCGCCGCTGGTCGCTGCTCAGCAGCGCGCGGAAGGAGGAAAAGAACCTCGTCCTGAAGGCATCCATCTCCAGAAACTGCTCGAGGTGCGACTGTGAATCCCTCTTGGCCAAAAGCTCTTCCCAAGATGCAAATGTGTCGGTGAGCAGGCTCCCAATGGCAGTTATCAGTGCGACGTCTTGCGGAAGGTCCAACTCACGCAGAAAAGCTTCGGCCAGCCTCGGGAGCCCTTCTGAGTCCTGCATGACGTCGGATCGAGACATGCCCCGCGAATGCGCAAGTTCATCCAGGGATTTGTAGGCCCGATTCATTGAACGCTCCACAGCACTGGACTTCGCATCGCTCCAACTCCGGATTCCGCTGAGAGCTTCGTAGAGGTCCTTGACCTGATCGCGCCACTGCTTGAGGAGGCTGCGGGTCGTAGGTGCTGCTGGGACCTCCTTTCCAGGAACAGTCTTCGGAGCCTGTTTCAGCGCTGCGATCCTCGTCCGCAAATGATCCGACTCGAGGTTTACTTTGGAAATGTCTCGCTCGAGTTGCCCGGCAACGTTGTCCGGCTGCTTCTCGATGTTGGCCCTCGACACCTGCGGCTGCGGTTTTTCGAATGCGCGTAGCGCGAGCGAAGTGATTGCGGCGCCGGCCACGGCTCCTGCCAGAACATTTCGCCACATTTGCAGGCTTCTCCTGATGGCGGCCAAGTCCTTCGGCGAGTCTTGCTCCATGCGCGTGGGGTAGGGAAACGGAAAGAGTAGCACATCGCGCGGGGCAGCGTGGTGGCGGGACACCATGGCTCCAGACGGGTCAGCTCACTGCCGTGCCGGAGAGCTTTACGATCTTGCACATGTAAGCCCGACTGGGGATACGACCCATCGCGGATTTGAAGAACGCTGCTCGGGATTTGAAGTTCCCCCCGTTTCTTGGACACCTGCCTAAGTAAAGATCTTAGCACAGTCGCCGTCTGAACCGGGGGGTCGGACATTGGAGTTTCGTAGCGCTGCTCGCTTCGTCCCTTTCAACTCGATGCGTGTGCTCGCCTGGCTCGCCGCTCAAACATCCTTCCCCGCCGTCCGCGATTGACGGCGCAGTGTTTCGACCGCCGCGGCAACTGCGGCGGCATCTGGCGCCTTTTCGCCCCACTCCTGCCAAAAGTTCCGCGTCTGGCTCAGCGGTTCGATGTTCGGAAACTTCAGCTTGATGCGGGCGGGAAGGAGGATCGCGTCTCCCAGTAAGAGGGCTTCGCCCGTGTCGAGCAGAGGCAAGCCATCGAGGACACCCGCCAACGAGTCCGGCATGAGACGACGAACGACGTTTTGGTCCTGATCGTTGGTCAGCCGCAGAATGAGGAAGTTATTGCACTGGCTGAGGATGGTTCGACTCACGTCGGACGGACGCTGGCTTACGACGAGCAAGGAGACGCCATATTTGCGTCCTTCTTTGGCAATCCGCTCGAACGAGGAGAGGGCCTGCTTTTCGACTGCGTCTGCGTCTTCACGAACCGGCAAGTACAAATGGGCCTCGTCGCAGACAAAAACGAACGGGGTCCGCTTTTCATGCTGCATCCAGAACTGGACGTCATACAGGAGTCGAGCGAATACGCCCGTGACTACAGGGAGCACGTCCGAGGGCACCTCCGAGAAGTCAACGACCTTGATGCCGTGCTTCCCTGCACCCGGGGAAAGCAACCGCACAATTTGCTTCGCGAGCCAGTCGTACTCAAGGGCTACCGCCGGAGGTTGGAACATGAAACCGTACCGACGGTCTTCCGCCTTGCCTTCGAGGCGGGAAATGAACCGTGTTAGTTTGCCGTTCCAGTCTCCCTTGATATCTCCGCCCTTCGCGCCAGTCTTTGTGCCCTTGTCGTCTTCCTCCAGTTTCTCAAGGAGTTCGCTGAGCTTGTAGGGCACGGGCGAGTCCACGGTAAATGTCGCGCGGACCGTCTCATGCTTCCCCTTTAGGGTCGCATCCTTGAGTTCGCGTACATGACTCGTAAATCGCGCCGCCTGGTTGGGCGCATTCTGATCGCTGCGGTCCAAGATCATCGAGAGCATCTCCTCTCGATTGAGGAGCCAGTACGGAAGGAAGAACGCGTTTTCCGGTGGCTTCGAGAGATCGCCCGGACCTGCAATCTTGAACCCGGAGGCAATCGGTTTTGGAACTGAGCCATCCTTGCGGGCGGGGGGGGCCGCGAGCGAGGCGTACTCGCCATGCATGTCGAAGACGACAATGTTTGCGTGTTTGCGGGCGTGCGCTCGTTCCAAGATCAACGACACTGCGCAGCTCTTGCCCGAACCGGTACTGCCCAGAATCGCAGCGTGTCTCTGGAAGAAGCGATCGCCGTTGGCTATCGCGGCGGCCGACTGGTCGATCGCGAAGTGACCTAGTTCTAGCCGCTGCGTCTCGTCCAGATCTTTCCCCAGCAATCCCATGAAACGCTGAAGATTCCCGCCTTCGATGAGAAAACACGCCCGGTCAATTTGCGGGAACGAGTCAGCACCTCGCTTGAATCGATTTCGAACGCTTCCCTGGATCGTTCTATAGGTTCCGAGCAAAATGGCCCGGAGCGCATCGTCCGGCACAACCTCCACGGCGAGAATCGTCGGCGCCATCGGATCTGGTTGCGCCGCTTGCTCGCGAAGCTGCCGAGTAACACGCTCTGTCATGCCGATCAGGAATTCCTGAGCAGTCGCGCCCTGAATTGCAATCAAACTCCCAACCGCAGCCCGCGGCAAGAGAACCGCGTTCTCAATCGCGATGAGAACACGGCTCGTGTCCACGGATGCGACCTTGCCGAGCCTGCTCGTTTCGTCGAACGTCAGAATGGAGGCATCGCTCATGTCAGCAACTCCTTTGCGAGAACGCCAATATCCCACAGCTCCTGTCCCTGTCGGTCGAATCTGCTTCCCTTGGTAACCATCGCAACTCCCTGCCACGCCGCCGGTTTCGACAGACAAACGCAGCGGGGTGAATCCTTGGCGAGTTTCTCGACCCTCGAATTCAGTGAGCGATTCACAATCAGGGTGGGAGTTCCGTCCTGAATTCGTTTGACCAGATGGTTCTGCAAGTGATCGTCGTTAAAGCCGTACCCAACAATCAACAAGCGCCCGGCTCGTTTGATGTAGTCGTTGGCCAATTCACGATGCTTGTCGAACGGCGAGTCATATCCCGCGCGGTACTTGTTGTTGCCAGGCGTGATCATGAGACGCTCGCCATCCAAGTCCAGCGCACAACGACGCGCGTCTCCTCCAGACTTGTACCAATCGAAGCTGCCGTGAGGTTTCAGCACGATTGCGCGTGGAAAGTGCTCGAGGACGACTGTCTTCCCGCGCACGGTAATTCCCCGACAGGATCCCATGCAGCTTCGGGCATGATCGAACGCACCCGCGTAGTGCCCGGTAGCGGTCGAATCCACATGAAAGCCCGCCATCTCGCACGCCACTTCAATGAGCCGATCATAGTTCGGCGTAAGGATGGGCAACCCGGTCGTTGGCTTCAGCACTCTGGCAAGGAGACTAGTCAAGCGAAGTGAATGCTTGCCCTGGAGAACCGCGCTCATGATCAGGCGCTCGCTCGGCATCAGGAGGTCGCACGTCAGTTTTGCGATCCAGACCTCAAGCGTGTCGGACGGCGAGTGCTTCAGCAACGCCGCCTCCAATCCGTCGCCGGCAGCGAGCATGGCCCCGATTCGCTTCCACAACGTGGCGTCGGTTCCCTTCAGCGTGCCAGCGGCATTGGTGAGATGCTTGGCGAGATCCGGCATTCCCGGAATCCCTTCCGCGGCCGAGAGGCCGGAACCAATCACCAATGCAAGACCGTCGGTGAAATGTTCCTGCACGAATTTGACTAGTTCATCGTAGTCCACCATCGCCCCTCAAGCTCCTGCGGTAACCGCATCAGAACAAGGCATTTCGTCGTACGTTCGGCCATCGAGTTCGCGACCGGTCCGGCTCTTCTGAACGCCACCCCACTGCTTGAAGAAGAACGGCACGCGCGCGGACTGGCACTGATCGCGGATGTCCAGGACCCACTCGCGGTCCATCAGTCGCGCTCCCGGCCCCGACTCGCCGCCGACGATGACCCAGTCGATGCCGCGCAGGTTCAGGCTGCGGAGCGGGCCGAGCAGCGGCTCGAGGGAGAGGAATTTCACCGCGGCGTTCGTCTGGCGCAGGCGGTCGATCCGGAACTTGTAGTCGTCGCTCTCGACGCTCACGCCCATCCAGAGGTGCGGCTCCCAGCGCAACCGGGCGTCGAGCTCCAGCAAGCGATCGGCTCGCTTCGTCAGGATCTGGTAGCGGTGCCAGTCGGCGCGCCTCATCACGGCGAAGACCTGCTGCACGAACTCCTCGGGGACTTCCTCCTGGAACAAGTCGCTCATCGAGTTCACGAAGATGAGCTGGGGGCGCTTCCAGTGGAGCGGCGCTTCGAGCATGTGCGGCTGGAGCGTGACATCGAAACCGTTCCGATAGTTCCGCTGACCCATCGCCTTGAGACGGCGCGCCATCCGCTCGGCGTAGCAGTGCTTGCACCCCGGGCTGATCTTGGTGCACCCGGTGACCGGATTCCAGGTGGTCTCGGTCCATTCGATGGCTGACTTCAGACCCATGCGAGTTTCACCTCATCCGGGAACGTGTTGGCACGACGCTTTTTCCCGTCTGATTTCAACGCTTGCACGTGAATTGTCGCCGACTGTTCCAGCTGTTTGAGCGCTCCGGTCATGTGCTTCTTCAAGTAGGCCGTCTGGTTTTCGACAAAAGCGCGAACATCGCCTCCCGTAACCGTCCCTTTCCCGAGGAACTGCTTGTTGAGTTGTCCGACGAGGAGAGGCGTCGCGTCGGCGTCTGAGGCGAACATCGCACGCTGATCCGGATTTGTCGCGTCCGAAAACCGAAACTCACCGTCCGGGTCGACCCTCCACATCGCTTCCTTCATCTTAAGGTGACCCGTCTCGTTATTCGTGGCGAAGAACAGGTAGTACTGGACGCGATTTTCATGATCGCGCATTTCGAAGTAGCGAACGTACCTGGCGACCTTCGCCAGCTTCGCCTGGTAAAGCCCTCGCAGTGCTTCGACTCGATCGCCCTCACCCTTGGCAATCCGGACGGCTTCATCGCCCCCGAATGCCTCGACGATGTGCTGCTGAACCTTGTCGTCGGGATGCTCAAGGAACCGATTGATGGCATCCACCATGAAGGTCACGAGGACCTCGCACCTCCTCACCTTCATGAGACGCTCGATGAGCGAGAGCGGAATGCCCGAAAAACCAAAGGGGTCAATGAACGCAAAGGTCGGGGCGAGCGCGCCGTTTCCCTCATCGATCGAATTCAGAACTGCGCTGAACTTCTCGTGAAACCTGCCCGAGTCGGCGATGACGCGGAAGTGACTCGGAATCGTTCGTGCAGCCAACTCTTTGCGCAGCTGTTCAAGACGATCCTCGCGTTCTTCGATGAACCAGAAGATCACCTCTCCAGCGATGGTCTTGCGATGGTTCAAGGCGACGTCGAGCGCGATGAGCGGCGAACCCGCTTCTCCATTCTTGTAGCGGCCCGGTCCTGAGAACCCGTCGATGTAGACCACTCGAGTGTGGTGCGTGCTGAGAATTGGAAACCACGCTTCGAGGTAGCGCCGGAGAATTTCGTGCTTCGCCTTACTGTGAGGATCCAAAGGCCAGATTGTTTCTTTCGGTATGGTCATTCCTGCCTCAAAAATCTTGCCGACCCTCATCTTGTCAAGATCACCCAGCTCAAATGAGCCGGCGACTCTGCGAGAAGTCTAGGAAACACGTCACCCCTCCGCAACCGTCCCCCGCCGCTGCCCTTCAGTGGCACCGGTCATGATTCCACGCTACTTCCCCTTCTCATATGTCCCCACGATCTCCACCTTCTCCACCACCTTCCCCTTCATCGCCGCTTCCAGCTCCGCCTTCGTCGGCTTCTTGAGATCCGGCAGCATCGCGTCGAGCGCGTACAGCTTGAAGAAGTACCGGTGCCTCCCGATCGGGGGGCACGGCCCGCCCCAGCCGGTGCGTTTCCAGTCGTTGAGGCCGGCGAGGGCGCCGGCGGGCGAGCTGCCTTCGGGGAAGCCGGCGCTTCCCGGGGGGATGTTGAAGAGGACCCAGTGGACCCAGGTCATCTTGGGGGCCTTGGGGTCGGGGGCGTCGGGGTCATCGACGATGAGGGCGAGGGATTTGGCGGCGGCGGGGACGCCGGACCAGGCGAGGGCGGGGGAGACGTCGGGGCCTTCGCAGGTGTGTTTGCGCGGGATGGAAGCGCCGTTCTGGAATGCGGGGGAGGAGAGGGAGAGGGGCATGGGGGGCTCCTGCGGGGGCTTAAAGCAGCTTTCGCTTCTTCGTGTACGTGCCGATCAGCAGCGCGTGGGCGAGCACGTGGCCTTTCATCGCCGCTTCGACCTGCGCGAGCGGCGGCTGGCGGAGGCCCTTGAGGGCGATGTCGAGGGCGTAGAGCTTGAACTGGTAGCGGTGCTCGGTGTCGGTGGGCATCGGGCCGGTGTAGCACGACTTGCCGAAATCGTTCATTCCCTCGGAAGAGCCCGGCGGGGGGAGGCCGCTGGGGCCGATGCCGCCGGCGGTAGCGGGGATGTCGTAGACGATCCAGTGGGCGACCGGCGCGCCTTTGGCCGCGGACTGGTCGGTCACCGTCAGGACGAGCGAGACGGTCTCCGGGGGCGCGCCGCGGAAATCGAGGAGGGGCGGGAGGCCCTTGTCCTCGCTGGTGTGCTTCGCGGGGATTTCGTGACCGGATTTGAAGGCGGGGGACAAGAGAGCGAAGGCCATGACTTGAAATTCTATGCGCTATCGAGTGTAACGGCGGCTCAGGGCTGCGATTTCTGGAAAACCTTGTGCATCCCAAGCCTCTGGTGCCCGGGCGGCGCGACGACGTGCAGCGGCACGTTGTTCTTCGGCCCGGCGATCGACTCCGTGAATTCGCGAAGGCCTTTCCAGATGCGGTCCTGCTCAAGCTGCGCGAGATCAGGCTCCAGTCTCACTTCGACGTCGGGCATGCACACTCTCCGGGCAAGAAGCCCGTTGGGGTTTGGGGTTGCGAGTTGTTGGGGAGATTGGGGTTTCGAGTTCCGGATGTTGAGTTCCGGGCTCCGGGTTCCGACTTCCGGGTGGGGTTCCGGGTTGGGAATTCCGTGTCGGCGTCGCGCGCCAACCCGGCTCGTCTCGCTCGGTTGGCCGCAACGCGAAACCAGCCACTCCCAACCCCACGCGGAACCCGGAACCCGGAACTCCGAACTCAACATCCGGAACTCCCAACCCCCAACTCCCCGCCAAGCCACTATAATCCGCCCCCCTCATATGCCCGTCGCCGTCCTCAACGGAGTCACCAAGGCCTACCCCGGAAAGGTGGTCCTCGACCTCGTCGACTTCCAGGTCGACGCGGGGCAGCGTGTCGGCCTCGTCGGCGCGAACGGCGCGGGGAAGACGACGCTTCTGCGCATCCTCGCAAGGGAAATAGAGCCCGACTTCGGCGAGATCCAGATCGCCCGCGGGATGCGCCTCGGGTACGTGCGCCAGACCGACCAGCTCGGCGGCGCGCACACTCTGGAGGAAGCGCTTCTCGAGCCGTTCGAGGAGCTGCTCAAGCTCCACGAGCGGATGGAGCTGGTGGCGCACGAGATGGAGACCGCTTCCACGCCCGCGCTCCTCGAGGAGTGGGGCGAGCTGCAGCACCAGTACGAGGCGGGCGGCGGGTACGAGTACGAGACGGAGATGCGGGTGGTGTCGCACGGGCTGGGATTTGAGGAAGTGGACCTCAAGAAGCACGTCGCGACGATGAGCGGCGGCGAGCGGAGCCGCGCGGCGCTGGCGCGCGAGCTGCTGGCGAAGCCGAATCTGCTGCTGCTCGACGAGCCCACGAACCACATCGACATCGCGGGGATCGAATGGCTCGAGGATTACCTGAACGGTTTCGCCGGCGCGGTCATCGTCGTCTCGCACGACCGCTATTTTCTCGACCGCGTCACGAACCGCACGGTGGAAGTCGGCGGCGGAAAAACCGAAGCGTACGACGGGTCGTTCAGCAACTACGTCGAAGAAAAGGAAATCCGGCGCGAGGCGAAGCGCGTCGCGTTCGCGAAGCAGCAGGAGCACATCGAGAAGACCGAGGAGTACATCCGGCGGTTCGGCGCCGGGCAGCGCGCGCGGCAGGCGAAGGGCCGCAAGCGCCGGCTCGAGCGCCTCGAGCGGCTCGACCGCCCGGACGGCTCGGGGAAAATCCTGCGCGTGCGCTTCGGCCCGGTGCACCGCAGTTCGCTCTCGGCGATCAGGGTGCGCGGCGTAGCCAAGTCGTACGGCAAGCGCGAGCTGTTCCGCGACGTGACGTTCACGATCGAGCGCGGCGAGCGCGTCGGGCTGATCGGCCCCAACGGCTCCGGCAAGACAACGCTCTTCAGGCTCATCGTCGGCCAGGAAAAACCCGACGCGGGCGAAGCGGTGCTGGGTTCGTCGGTGGAAGTCGGTTACTACGATCAGAATCTCGGCGGCCTCAACCTGACCAAGTCAGTGATGGACGAGATCTGGAACGTCGACCTCTCGCTGACGCGCGAGCAGCTCCAGTCGTGGCTCGCCCTGTTCCTCTTCCCCGCCGACGACGTCCACCGCATCGTCGGCACCCTCTCCGGCGGCGAGAAATCCCGCGTCGTCCTCGCGAAACTCCTCCTCACGCGCCCCAATACGCTCTTCCTCGACGAGCCCACCAACCACCTCGACATCCCTTCGCGCCAGTCCGTCGAAGAAGCCCTCGACGGCTACGAAGGCACGATCGTCACGATCTCCCACGACCGCTACTTCCTCGACCGAGTCTGCGACCGCATCCTCGCGATCGAGGACGGGCGCGTCGTCGACTATCCGACCGACTACACGGGGATGATGGAGAAGCGGGAGCAGCGCGCGGGCAAGGCGCCGGCCGTCAAGCCTGTCGCGGCCCCGCTTCCGCCCGCGGCCGCGCACCAGGAGGACCACAAGGAGCAGCGACGTCGGTGGAAGCGCATCGAGCGGGTGCAGGAAGAAATCACCTCGCTCGAGCGGCAGATCGAGGACGTGACGGCGAAGCAGTGCGAGCCGGAGATCGCGACCAATCGCCGGAAGCTGAACGAGCTCGAGAAGGAGAAGACGTCTTTGAAGAAGAAGTGCGAGGAGTTATATGCTGAATGGGAGGGATTGGAAGCGGGAAAGTGAACGGGACGACGGGTTGCTTTCGCGCATCGCCTTCGGAAGCGCGCGCTTCTCGATCGGCGTCCGACCGCAACCGTGTAGACTACGGGCCTGAATCCATGAAAACCTCGACCCCCGTCACCGCCGATCAGTTCGAGCGGCTCGCCGCATCCATCGGCTCATGCGAGCTCGTGAAAGGAGAACTCGTCGCGATGTCACCGGGCGGAGTGGAACACAGCCGGATCGTCACAAACTTCGTGCTGCACCTGGGAACGTGGGCTTCGAAATCGAAGGGAGGCCGGGTGCTGAGCGGCGAAGCCGGCGTCATCGTCGGCCGAGATCCTGACACCGTGCGCGGCGCCGATGTCCTGTACATCTCGTACAAGAGGCTTCCCAAGGGACAGAAGTGGTCCGGATTCCTCACGCAGCGGCCGGAGCTGATCGTCGAGGTTCTCGGCCTGAAGGACACTTGGGCGGACATGGAAACCAAGCTGGCCGAATACCGGGGCTTCGGCGTCGACCTCGTCTGGATCGGCGACCCCCAGACCCAGACCGTGCGCGTCCACCCGCGCGGCGGCAAGCCTGCGACGTTTCATGGAGACGATGAGCTGTCCTCGCCGAAGCTCCTTCCCGGTTTTCGCTGCAAGGCGAAGGAGTTTTTCGAAGAGTAGAAGGGTGCGGCTTCACCGCAAATTCGCGCCGCGACGGATTGATGAACTGGCGCTCCACTTCTCTTGAGGGATTCGGTCATGCGCCGCCTGCCCCTTTTCCTCCTGGCCACTTCCGCCGCCTTCGCCCAGGAGCTGACGGACAGTTCTTACGCGGCCATCCGCGACCACGTCCTCCCTTCAGCGGATGAACTCCGGTGGACCGCCGTCGACTGGCGCGCTTCATTCTGGGACGCCGTCGTCGAGGCGCAGAAGGCCGACAAGCCGATCCTTCTCTGGGCGATGAACGGCCACCCGCTCGCCTGCACGTGAAACAACGGCGTTTCCGCCCGGCGGTCCGTCTGGGGCGACGCGAAGGTGCAGGAGCTGGCGAAGGAGTTCGTGGCGTGCGCGGACGAGGTGAATCACCTGCAGACCGTCAAAGGACCGGAGGCCGACCTGTTCAGGAAAGTCGCCGAGCAGGGTCACTACGCCGGACGCGTGAAGCCGACGAGCACCCGGCAGGGAATCTACGCCTGCGCCCCCAACGGCGTCTTTCTCGCGTCGATCAACACTACGAACGCCGCCGCGATGGCCGGGATGATGGAGAAGGCGCTCGCGAAGTGGAAAGAGCTCAAGCCGGAAGACCGCCTGATGAAAGAGGCGCCGGGCGCCGATCCGGGCGGACGCACGCGCTGGGAACGCCTCTTTCCGGCGGACGGCCTCGTCCTCAAGGACTGGTCGCGCGACCTCCCTCGCGAAGGTCCCGCCCGCGCCGCGTGGAACCTCGACTTCGCCTGGTTCCGCAAAGAGGAAGCCCGCCGATTCCTCCCCGACACGATCGAGGAAGGCGCGCTTCACGAAGTCCCTCGCGAGATCGTCCTCCGGCTGGCCCGCTTCCACTTCGTCGACAACGTTCGCGGGCAGACATACCCGTGGCAGGAAGCGGAGATTGCGACGGCGGAACTGGCGGCGATCGTCGACGAGGTGAACGGCGGCCGCGCGCGGATCCGCTTCGCCGGGAAAACGAAAGCGACCGCGGTCGGCAAATGGCGCGTGAACGGATTCGACCCGACGACGGTCGACCAGAAGCGTGGGTTCGACGCGAAGATCCTGGGGAGCGCGACGTGGGATCTCGCGAAGGAACGCTTCGTCGAATTCGAGCTCATCGCAGCCGGAACGCGGTGGGGCGGCACGCAGTACAACGGGCGGCCGGACGACCTGGGTGAAGCTCCGATGGCGCACTTGTTGCGGCTTGCGGGGGACACGCCGGCCGAGCGGGTGGCGCCGGCTTCGATCTGGGGGTATGGGTGGAAGTAGAGCAAGCTGGCGGAGGCTGAGGGACGCTGGCGAAGGCTGGCGGAAGCTAACTTCTTCCGCAGCCTTCGCCAGCCTCCGCAGCCTTCGCCAGCCTCCGCAGCCTTCGCCAGCCTCCGCAGCCTCCGCCAGCCTCCGCCAGCCTCCGCCAGCCCCTTCGCCGCAATTTCCCCGTTTATTCACGAATCCCCAACACTCCCCGGATACTCTCGCCGCCCCATGAAAGTCGCCGCCATCGACATCGGCGCCAACAGCGTCCACCTCGTCGTCTCGAGGCTCTTTGCTCCCGGAATCCGGGAGGTGCTGGATCGCTCGAAGGAGATGCTGCAGCTGGGGCGCGCGACGTTCCGGAACGGGTCGATTCCTGCGGCGGACATGGACCGTGCGATCGGAGTGCTGCGACGGTTCCGCGCGATCGCCGAAGCGCAGGGAGTTGAAGCGGTGCTGGCGGTCGCGACCTCGGCGGTGAGAGACGCGCGGAATCGTGGAGAGTTCGTGAAGCGCGTCGAGAAGGAGGCGCGGCTGGCGGTGCGCGTGGTTTCGGGAGAAGAGGAAGGCCGCCTGATTTATGCCGGCGTGCGCGAAGGGCTGCCTCCGGACGCCGGCCGGATCGGGGTGATCGACATCGGCGGCGGAAGCGCGGAGGTGATTGTCGGCGAGGGGGAGAAGCCGTCTTTGGTGAGGAGCCTGAAGCTGGGCGTGCTCCGGCTCGTGGAGAAGTTCCCGAGGCCGAAAGACCGCCGCGACATGGAGGATCACGTCCTCGAGGAAATCAAGCCCGTTGCGAAGGAGGTGAAACGGCGCGCGCCCGCTTCCGTATTCGGGACGAGCGGGACGATCCTGACGCTGGCCAAGCTCCTCGGCGTCCGGGGCGAAGGCGAGTCGATCCGGCGCGAGCCGCTCGAAGACCTGTCGCACCGGCTGATCGCTTCTTCGCGCAAGGAGCTGGCGGCGCTCGGACCCGTGGGCGATGCGCGCGCCGACACGATCGGGCCGGGATCGCTGGTGATACGCACCTTCATGGAAGAAGCGGACCTGGAGGAGTTGATCCCGTGCGACCGCGCGCTCCGCGAGGGCGTCGTCGCCGATTACGCGGCGCGCAACGCGGCCCGCCTCTCGATCCGCGAGGACGAAATCGCCGACCCGCGCCGCCGCAGCGTCCACGTCCTCGCCCGTCGCCTCGGCGCGCTCGACCTCCACGCGACGCACACGACCCGCCTCGCGCTCCGCATGTTCGACGACCTCGCGCCGCTTCATCGCCTCGCCGCCGGAGACCGCGAGATTCTCGAATATGCGTCGCTGCTTCACGACGCCGGCTACTGGATCAGCGCCGAGAAGCACCACAAGCACGCCTACTACCTGATCATGAACGGCGCGATCGAGGGATTCACGGACGAAGAACGCCTCCTGATCGCGCTCGTCGCCCGTTACCACCGGGGCTCGCTTCCAAGTCCCGACCACGAGGGGTACTCGAAGCTCGGCAAGGGGCAGCGCCGACGCGTCGATCTTCTGAGCGGAATTCTGCGGGTCGCCGACGGGCTCGACCGGAGCCACGCGGCGATCGTGGACGAGATCCGGCTGATTCCGGAGGGCGGCGACATCACGCTTGAGATCCGGGCCTCGTCCGATCCCGAGCTCGAGCTCTACACCGCCGCGCGCAGATCGGACCTCTTCCGAAAGGCCTTCGAGCGGGAGCTGAAGCTTCGGGTCGTGCGAAGGGAAGAGCGATGAGCCGGCTCCCGCCAGGTCCGCGCGCGGCGCTGGCGCCCCTGGCAGCCCGGCTCCTGGCGGAGCTCCGGCGTGTGCGCAAGAACCCCGCTGACGTCGGAGCGATCCACGACGCGCGCGTCGCGGCGAGACGCCTCTCGGCGGCGGGGGAGATCTGGCTCGAAGCCGGAAAGCCCCTCGACAGGCTGCAGGGCCGGCTCGAAAAATGCCTGCGGCGCCTCGGGCGCGTGCGAAACGCGGACGTGGCGCTCGAATTCCTCGCGGATGGCCCTGCTCCTGAAGCCGCGGCGCGCACGGCCCTGTCGAAAGGCCTGCGCCGGAAACTTAAGTTCCGGCGAAAACAGCTCGCGGCCTGGCTGACGGTCCAGCGCTTCAAGCGTCTGAAGTCGACGCTGTCGCGCGCGATTCCGGAAGCGCGGGACGGCGCTGAGCCTCCCGGCCCGCGCACGCTGGGCCGCCAACTCCAGACAGTGCTGGGCCTTTCCATTCGAGGCCGGCCGATGGCCGACCCGGCGAAGGCGCACGAGCTCCGTCGCAAGATCCGGATTCTCCGCTACCAGCAGGAGTCCATCGCCGCCGCGTATTCGGAGAATGACACCGCCGCGCTGCGTGACCTCTTCATCCATCTCCAGGACGCGGCCGGCGGCTGGCACGACCGCTTCCAGCTCGACCGTCTCGCCGCCGCGATCGAGCAAAAACCGAAATACCGTCGCGCTGCCGGCCTGCTTCGCCGCCGGCTGGCCTCGGAAATGAAGGAGGCCAGCGCGCGATTCGTGGAAGCGCTTCAGAATCTGAATCGATTGAAGGCGATCCTGCTCGGACAGGCAGGGCGAGCATGAAAAACGTCTGCTTTTTCCGCCACGGAGTCGCCGTCGAGTCCGGCACGCCGGGCGTAGTCGAGAAAGCCCGCACGCTGACGGAGGATGGACGGCAGAAGACGCGCCAGGCAGCCCTGGGCCTGAAGCGGCTCAACCTGGGGCTCGACTCGGTCTTCACAAGCCCGCTTCCACGCGCCCTCGAGACCGCGGAGATCGTCGCGGAGGTCCTGGAGTTGCCACGGCCGCGGCTCACGGATCGGCTGCTCCCGGGAACGTCGGCGGCGCGGTTGTTGGAGATACTGAAGGAGATTGAAGGGAGTGCGCCGGTGCTGGTGGGTCACGAGCCGGCGCTTTCGTCCGCCGTATCGCTGTTCGTATCAGCGGCCGATACAGGGGATTTCCGGCTCAAGAAGGCAGGGATGGCGTTCGCGAAGGTGAAGACGCTTGCTCCGCGGCCGCGCGGATCGCTGCTGCTTCTTCTCACGCCGGGAGCGCTGCGGACGCTGGGGAAGTGAGAATTCGGAGATCGGTGCTGCAACACCAAGCAAGATGAAAAGCTCAGCTCAACAGTCTTGGGGGAATTCCGTGGGTCGCCTGGTGCGGGCCTCCGGTTCTATTCTCTTTCATTCGCTTTTATTCGCGACTCGTCTTTGTTTTTCACCGTTGGCTCGGGGAGAAACCGGGAAAACAAAGACTGGTCGCGAATAAAGGAGAATAAAGACGAATGGAGCCGAGAGCTGTTTCAGGATTCCTGCCTGGAGCGACCCGCGAAATCCCCGGATGAGCCATTCAAAATGTGAAATGGCTGGCGGGTGCGGTGCAGTGGCACGTAGGAGGAAACCTCCGGGTCGCCACACGCTCCGGAATGACTCGTACTTCATTTCATATTACACATTTCATATTAAGTCGTTTTTCGCGACTCCCGCCCCCTCCGTGACTCTTCCCCAGCGCGGTTTGCCTCCCTCCGCCCCGCCGCAAACCCAACAAAAAAGGCCGCCCCGGAGGGCGGCCTCTTCAGTTCCGGTCCAGTCTAGAAATCGACCTGCGCCCGGACGATCAGGGCGTCTTCACGGTCGAGGCGATGGCCATTGGCCGTGAGAAGTCTGCGCGAATCTTCACGGTCGTACCGGTAGTTCACGTACATGAGAGAAACGCGGACGTGGGCGTTCGGATAGTAGTTCACCCCGAGCGACCACTCCGTCACGTTCTTGCTTCCGGCGAGGCCGGCATGCTCTTCGTACGTGTCGCTCATCCGGAGAGACGCGTACCGTCCGATCAGCTGGATGTCGCCGAATCCGCCCTTTTCGCCGAACAGCGGCTTCTTGATGTCGGGCCGATGGTTGTCCAGCCGTGTGCTGCCCAGAATCCAGAAACCGACCTGCGCGTACCACGCCTTCGCCCTGAAGGTCTCGTGGTCCACGTCGTTGAACTCGACCTTGTTCTTCCAGGCAGTCATTTCGGACTTCAACGACAACGGACCCCAGTTCCACGACAGGTCCGCGCCAAGCCGCTGCACCGTGTTGTTGTTCTCCCAGTTGGCCGCGGCTCCACCCGTCGGGACGCCGTTCCAGACCGTGCCCGTCCCGGGCGACTCGAAATCGAAGGGCGTCTGGTTGTCGTTTTCCGCATTGCCCCAGGTCAGGCTGCCGCCGATTGACAGGTGCTTGATGATGTCGCTTTCCATCTTCGCACCCGGCCGCAGAGCCACGCGCGCCGCGATGTCCTTGTCGCTGTTCTCGTCGCCGCCAACGCCATTGCCGTTGAACACGCCGACCGCGTAATTCACGATTCCGTCGAACGGCGAGCCGTGGACCATCAAGCCCAGGTCCCGACCCGGCGTCATGATGCTCAGGATGGAATCTTCGTTCATGTCCATCCAACGGACGTCCTCAAGCCGCTCACGGGAGTACGGCTCCTTGAAGAGCCCCGCGCGGACCTTCAGGCAGTCCCACTTGTTGAACTCGACCCACCCGTAGTACAGGTCGGTTCCGCCCGGGCCGACCCGCGCCCGGACATACGCTTCCCACGCGCCCCAGAGGCGGCCGTACAGGTCCACCGCGGCTTCCCGGATCGAGAAGTTCTCGGTGTACCCGTCTCCCTCATTGAAGCGGGGGAAACTCGTGTAATGCACGATCGCAAACGCCCCGATACGGCCCTCGAACGAGCCGTTATCGGTCTTGAGGCGCAAGCCGTCGTCGAAGTAGGCGCCGACGGCGTCTCCTCCGGCCGGCTTGGCCTTCTCCTCCGATTTCATCTCGAGCGCTTTCACGCGGTCCTCGAGACTGCCCGTCTGGGCGGGGGCCTGTGAGGCGGCGAGCAGGACAGCAAGCGCCGCGGCAGGCCAGGTCAGAAGTCGCATGGACTCCTCCCGAAAAACCAATCCGTTGATCCGAAAGGACGGCGTGCGGCCAATGCCGCGCAGAGACTCCGGGATTGGAACGGAGTCTCTCTTCCCCATACCGTCCTTTTCCCTTATCGACCCCACGTCGGGGCGGAGTTTACACAAAGTTCATGTTCAGTTAGTAATATGTTCAGCGCTTCAAGTTCGAAATTTTTGAAGGGGCTGAGAGGCGGTATCGGCGCTCAGGCCGGTTTCGGCGCCGCAACTTCGGCCGATCGCCACTTCCGCCCCGCAGCCGCGCCCGCTACAGTTCGGGTGTCCGAAACATCGGAGGCAAAACCATGGCGCTCTTCAGCAAGACCCGCCCGCGGCTGACCGACATGTCCAGCTGCGCCGGCTGAGCGTCGAAACTGGGTCCGGCGGACCTGCACAAGGCCCTGGAAGGGCTGACGGCGCCGACTGACGCGAACGTTCTCGTGAATGCGGGGACGTTCGACGATGCGGGCGTGTATCGACTGGACGCGGAGCGGGCGCTGGTGCAGACGGTGGATTTCTTCACGCCGATCGTGGACGACCCGCGGTCGTACGGGCGGATTGCGATCGCCAACGCGCTGTCGGACGTGTACGCGATGGGCGGGCGTCCGATCAACGCGCTGAACATCCTGTGCTACCCGATGGAAGCGCTGGGGCACGAAGTGCTGCACGAAATTCTCGCGGGCGGAAACGACAAGTACACGGAAGCGAAATGTGTGCTGCTGGGCGGGCACAGCGTGACGGACCAGGAGCTGAAATTCGGCGCGGCGGTGACGGGGCTCGTGCATCCGGACCGGATCTGGACGAACGCCGGGGCAAAGGCGGGGGATGTGCTGGTGCTGTCGAAGCGGCTGGGAACGGGGATCCTGACGACGGCGCTGAAGGCGAAGAAAATGAGTGAAGCGGACGCGAAAGAGGTCGTGGCGCAGATGGAGCAACTGAACGCCGGCGGCGTCGCGGCCGCGGAAGGAAAGGAAGTGCACGCGGCAACGGACATCACGGGCTTCGCGCTGGCGGGGCACGGGTCGGGAATGGCGGAGGCATCAGGCGTGACGCTCGTGATCCAGACGTCGAAGGTTCCCGTGCTGCCTGAGGCCGAGAAATTCGCGGCGAAAGGGCAGAAAACGCGCGGGGACGTTTCGAATCGCGAGTGGCTCGGCCCGAAGTACCGGACGGCCGCGGGAGTGCGGAAATCGCTCGAGGACATCATGTTCGACCCGCAGACGTCCGGCGGCCTCTTCTTCAGCGTCCGCCCCGACCACGCCGACGCGCTCGCGCGCGATCTGAAAAAAAACGGGTTCGAATACGCGGCGATCGTCGGCGAGGTGAAGGCGAAATCGGAGCGGCTGATCGAGTTTGTCCCATGAAAGAATGCCTCCTCTACGAGCCCCTTCCCCAGGGGAACATCAAATGCAACCTCTGCCAGGTGCGCTGCACGGTGCGCCCGGGCAAGGCGGGGTTCTGCAATACGCGCCTGAACCGCGACGGAAAGCTCTGGTCGCTCATCTACGGCGTGACGAGCGCGATCGCCGTTGACCCGATCGAGAAGAAGCCGATCAACCACGCGTACCCGGGGACGAAGATCCTCTCGGCGGGAACGCGCGGGTGCAATTTCCACTGCCCCGGCTGCCAGAACTGGGAGATCTCCCACGACAAGCCGAGCGAGGACGGCTCGAACCTCGAGAAGATGTCTCCGCTCGAGTCGGTCGAGATGGCGATCCGCGAGGGGTGCGACGGGATCTGCTGGACCTATAACGAGCCGACGATCTGGTTTGAGCACACGCTGGAGGCGGCGCAGGAAGCCAGGAAGCGCGGGCTCTACACCGCCTACATCACCAACGGCTACATCACGCCGGAAGCGCTCAAGATCATCGCCCCGTTCCTCGACATCTACCGCCTCGACCTCAAGGCTTTCAACCGCAAGGCCTACCACAAGATCAGCGGCGGCCTCGCGCGGTTCGACGAGCTCCTCGCCGTCGCCGAAATGGCGAAGTTCCGCTATCGCATGCACGTCGAGGTCGTGACCAACGTCACCCCGACCGTGAACGACGACGACGAGCAGCTCAACGGCATGGCGAACTGGATCGCGACGAAGCTCGGCCGGGAGACGCCCTGGCATGTCACGCGCTTCATCCCCTACCTCGATCTCGCTCACCTGCCGGCGACGCCTGTGAAGCGGCTCGAGGAAGCGCACGCAATCGGGAAGCAGCACGGGCTGGAGTACGTGTACGTGGGGAACGTCCACGGTCATCCGCTGGAGAATACGTACTGCCCGAAATGCAGCGCGACGCTCGTCGACAGGTCGGGATACGAAATTTCGCGGATCCGGATCCGCGATTCGAAATGCCCCGACTGCGGCTACCCGATCTTCGGACGGTGGGAGCGCATGAAGCTGGGAGACGGAAGGCGCTACAGCGTTCGCGCCCGCCGATGAGATCGATCCTTTTCGAAATCCTCGGGCTCCCCGTCTACGCCTTCGGCGCCGGGATCGCCATCGCGTTTGCGTTCGCGGCGTGGCACATCCGCAAGCTCGCGATGAAAGAGGGAATGTTCTTTGTGTTCCAGCCGACCGAATGGACCACGCACTTCAGCCGCGCGCCGCTCGAAATTGTGAAGATCTGGGAGGGGGGACTGACTTTCTACGGAGGCCTCATCGCGTGTTTCATCACGGTCCCCTTCGTCTTCCGCCACCACAAGATGCCCTTCTGGCCCGTCGCCGACTGTTTCGCGCCGTCGCTGGCGATCGGTCACGGGATCGTCCGCCTCGGCTGTTTCATGAACGGCTGCTGTTACGGGAAGCCGGCGACGTGGGGGATCGTGATGCCGGAGGTAGACGCGCTCGCGCGGCAGCCGAGCCAGCTGTACGAATCCGGAGCAGGGATTCTCATCTTCGGATTCCTCCTCTGGCTGCACCCGCGCCGCCGCTTCGTCGGCCAGACGATTCTCAGTTACCTGCTCCTCTACGCCGTCTCGCGCTTCCTCATCGAGATGTCGCGGGGCGACGCTGAGCGCGGGGGCCTGGGGCCCTTTTCAACATCGCAGTGGGTGGCGGTCGGCGTCGCGGTGATCGCGGGGGCGCTGTGGCCGTGGCTGAAGCGGACGCGGGCACGGGAAGTCGCGACGGAAGAGGGGAACGCCGCGTCGACGGCCGCGTGAGGTTACTTCGCGCCGTTGAGGTGATCGGCGACGATTCTCTCGAGTGCTTTCTGATCGGTGACGCCGAACGCGCCCACCTGGTGAGAGTCGACATCGAGGACGCCGACGACGCTTCCGTCCTCTCCGCGCACCGGGACGACGATCTCGGAGCGGTCGCGCGGGTCGCACGCGACGTAGTTGTCGCCGAGGTCCTTGACGTCGCGGACGACGAGAGTCTTCCCGGAGATCGCGGCCTGGCCGCAGGCGCCGTGAAGGCCGATGGGGGAACACGCAGGCTTGTTGCGCCGCGGACCGAGCGTCATTTCGTCGGCGCCGAGAAAATAAAAGCCGACCCAGGAGAAGGGGCGATGGTCGCCGAACTCCGCCCAGAGTTCGTCGGAGACGGTCTTCATTCGCTCGGAGAGATCGTCGCCCGGCCGAAGCGCGTTGGAGATTGAGATGTTGACGCGCGTGTAGCGATTTGCGAGTTCGTGGCTCACGGGAGCGAACTCTACTCGCGAACGAGCAAGTCAGCAGTGGTGGAAGTGATTTCGGGAAGTGGGGAAACCGAGAGGGTTCAGGCAAATCCGCGTTGCCCGGCGTCAAAAAGCTGCTCAAAAGTGCAATGCTGCACAAGCTTAAAAATCAGAAAGTCGTAACCCCTTGTGAACAAATGCTTTGCATCGTCAGCGGAATTATTGATTTTTCGGTCCATAACTTCAAGATTCTTATGGTGTTTTGACCCCCGGATTGCCAACATTCGCCGCTTAATAACCGATAGGGAGTGCCTTCATGGCAAGAACCGTTCTCGTCGCCGATCCTAACTCGGTCGCAGCCGTTTCCTTCGCGACCCTTCTCCGCGGCACGCCGTACTCTTTCCAGGGCTCCGTCGCCCACGGGAAAGCGCTCGTCGATGCCGTGTGGCGACTCACTCCCTGGGCCGTTGCCCTCGATCTCTCCCTCCCCGATCATCCCGAAACTCCCGGCGTCGGCTGGGTCGCCGCCACCGCTCATCTCCGCGAAATCGCTCCGTGGCTCAAGATCGCCGTCACCTGCACGCCCGAAACGCGCAACCTCGTCCCCGCGGCCCTCGCGGCCGGCGCCTGCGCTTACATCGAGAAACCTTTCGCCCGCGGTGAAATCCTCCAGGCCCTCAATCACCTGCACGCCGACGCGCCGCCCATGACCTTCTACGTCCGCGCGCGCCGCCTCAGCCGCAAACTCCCCGCACGCTACAGCGCTTCCAACCAGAATCCTCCCACGCGCCACGTCGCCCTCGTCCAGAACCTGAGCGAAACCGGCGTCTGTCTCAAGAGCGCCGAGGAGATGCCCGTGCGCAGCGTCGTCGCGCTCGAGATCGATCTCCCTGATCGCGTCGCCATCCGCGGGCGCGCCCAGATCGTCCGCGCTTCCCGCCACGACGACGGCCAGACCGAACACGGCCTCGCCTTCGTCGACCTCGACGCCCCTGCGCGCGACCGGCTCAAGCAGTTCATCGCGCGAGCCCTTGCGTCCGAGCAGTATTCCTCGGCCGTGAGCTAGACGGGAGCCGCGCATGCCGCTCAGCGTCCTGGTCGCCGATCCTGACGACCGCGCCGCTGTTGCCTTCGGAAGCGCGCTGAGGGGGACCGAGTTCTCCTTCGCCGGAAGCGTCTCGCACGGCAAGGCTCTCCTCGACGCGCTCTTCACGTATTCCCCCTGGGCGGTCGCGCTTGACCTCTCTCTCCCGGATCACCCCGCCGCTCCCAACGTGGGCTGGGCCTCGACGGTCCCCCAGCTGATCGAGATCGCCCCGCAGCTTCGCATGATCGTCACGTTCCGGCCTGAGTTCGCCGGCCTCGTCCCCGGAACCCTCCGCGCCGGCGCGCGTTCCTTCGCCGAAAAGCCCTCTCTCCGCGAGGAAATCCTGGCCGCACTTCGCCACGCCGGTTCGGAAGCGCCCGCGCAGAAATTCCACGCGCGCTCCCGCCGCATTCCGCGCCCGCTCGCCCTCCGCTACCGCGTCTCGAGCGGCTCGAATACTTCCGTGACCCGCGTCGGCCTCTCGCGCAACGTGAGCGAGACCGGACTCCTGGCGAGCGTGACGGAAAAACTGCCGCTGCGAAGCGTCGTCAACGTCGACCTCGAGCTGCCGGACCGCTCGACGATCCGGGGCCGCGGCCAGGTCGTGCGCGACGCGGGCGCCGCTCCCGGCGCCGCCTTCGACTACGGCGTCGCCCTTTTTGAAATGGACGGCGTCAACCGCGACCGGCTGAAAGACTTCATCGGGCGCGTTCTCGCGGGAGACCCTTCGGTGTCGACCGACACGCGCCGGATCGCGATCGAACCTGGCCCCGCCGTGCTGCGCTCCGCGCGCTAGGCCGGCCGAAGCGTAAGCCGCAAGCCGTAAAACCTGTATGCGATCGTCGGATGAAACGCCAGACGATAGGCCGACTGAGCGCGTTCAGGAGTGGTAGCCCACGAGCCCCCGCGCATGCAGCAGTATTCTCGTTGAGGAGCTTCGGGGGCGTTGAGAAGCCACGTCACAACTCCTCCCGCCATGTCCCGGACGCCATACGGAGACTCGTCCACGGAATACGTCCCCACCGGAAGCGGCTTCATGCCTGTCGGCACTGACAGATTCGTGTGCGAGTACGTCCCGTCGTAGCGGTCGCCGTACGGGTGGATTCTCGCGTCCACTCCCCGGGCCGCCTTCTCCCATTCCTCCTCGTGCAACAGCGAATGCGTCAAGCCGTCCCGCTTCGCGCGCCAACTTGCGTACGCGATGGAGTCCACCCATGAAACTCCGAAAACGGGGTACCCCGGGCCTTTCAGAAGGGACTTCGGATCTTCAGCCGATGGCAGCGAGAACCCGGACGCAGTTTCCGCGAAATACCGCGCTTCTCCTTCGCGAGGCTGTCGCTGGAGCGCCTCCTCCCGCCGGCCCGAGGTCGAGAGGTCGTTAAGGAACTCCAGGTACTCGCCCGCGGTCACGGGAAAGCGCGCCACGAACGTGTCTTCCGTGACTTTCGACTCCTCCGGGTAGCCGGCCGCGTTTCGGAGACCGCCGAACACGAACGGCCCGCCCGGGACGTAGCAGAAGCCGGGCGGGATCTCGTCCGGGCGATAGAGGTGGACGTCCTGCGTCCAGGCGCCGCCGCGGTCCACGCGCACCGGGAGCAGCGTCTCCGCAAAGCCGTCCGCCTTCAGCGTGCAGCGCCAGGATCCCTGCGGCAGCTCGAACTCAACGAGCGGCGTCATTCCGAGACGCTTCATCTCGCCCAGCTGGAGCCGCTTGTCGCGCTCCTCGTACTGCGCGATCCAGACCTCGGCCCCGCGAATCTCGTGATGAATGCAAGCGCCGGAGTGGCCCCAGCGCACGCCTTCCGGGTGCGTCCTGACGGCGGGCGTCGGTCGATCTCTGTCCGTGAGCACGAGGTCCGGACGCGCCCGGCCGTCGCGCCAGGGGACCGTGCATTTCTCCGCGATCTCGACGCGCCACTCCGGGTGGCGAACCGGCTTCAGGCAGTCGCAGCCGTACGCGAACGTCCGGATCGACAGCTTGCCCGGCGCGTCCAGCTTTGCCCGATACCGGCCCTGCCGGTCGTACGTCTCCAGAGTCCGGCGATTCAGCAGCATCTCCTCGTGGTCCCGCTTCTTCTCAGCCTCCACAAAGCGGTCCAGCAATAGATCGCACTTACCGTCCAGCGCTTCGACCGAATCCCCATTCACAACCAGCGCCTGCCCGAATTCGGCGGAGGCCGAAGAGAACGCGATGATCCTCTCCTCGCGAAGCCGCGTGAGACGCTGTTCCGCTTCCCAGAGCGGGCGCTTCTCCTCGATCGGCAAGTGAAGATGGGTCTTTTCGGACAGCTCTTTGACGGCCCTCGATTGCTCCTCGATCTCGCCCGCCAGAGCGCGGTAGCGCCCGAGCTGCGCCCTCCCTTTCTCGACGCGCTCCCGCGCTTCCTTCTCGGTCCTCTCGCGCTCCTTGACTCCTTCGAGGAAGAGCTGGATCTCCCGGTGCAATTCCAGGGCGGTCCGGAAGCGGTCTTGCTTGCGGAAAGCCAGCGCCTTGAGGCAGATCGCGTCGAGTTCCGCAGGAAGAACCGCGGCGGAGGGAGAGTGATTCTTCAGCGCCGTGGACGGAGGCACGATTCCGCCGGCACGGACTTTCCGGAGGATCTCGCGGGGGGTGCGGCCCTGGAAGGGCGTCCGGAGCGTGAGGATCTGGTAGAGAATCACGCCGAGCGAATAGATGTCGCTGCGCGCGTCGCAATCGCGGATCCAGCCTTCGGCCTGCTCGGGGGACATATACGCGGGAGTGCCGAGGACTTCGCCGTCGAGGGTCAGCGCGGTCGCCGCCGAGTCACGCGTCGCGGAATGGGAGGTTCCCGAGGGCGGCAGTGCGATCGTGGCGTCGGGATCGAGCGGCCCGTCCGGGGCCGGCGCTGCGATCTCCGGCGTGTTTTCCCCCTCCGCCCGCCTATCGTCCATCACGCGCGCGAGCCCCCAGTCCACGATCAGCACTTCGCCATAGTCCCCCAGCATGACGTTCGCGGGCTTGAGGTCGCGATGGATCACGCCGCGGTCGTGCGCAAACGCCGCCCCGAGGCAGATGTCCTGGAAGACCTGCAGCAGCTTCGTCCGCGAGTACTCGCTCTTCGCCTGCTCGTCACCGTCTGAAAGCGCCTCCAGCACCTGCCCGAGATCCCGCCCGCGAACGCGCTTCATCGCAAGGAAGAGTCTTCTGCCGTGCCCACCGAGAGTTCCGAAATCATGCACGGGGACGATATTCGGATGGTCAAGCCGGCCCGCCAGCTTCGCTTCCCTCACGAACCGCTCGGCGAGCTCCCCGCTGGCTCCGTCGAGCAGCATCTTGATCGCGACCTCGCGTTCGAGGTTTGCGTCGAATGCCTCGACGACGGTCCCGAGGCCGCCGTGGCCGAGTTCCTTGCCCAGCCGGTAGCGGCCGCCCTCTGCGACTCCGGGCGCCGGCGAGGACTTCGCGCCATCAATCCCCCTCAGGCCCATCAGGCTGTCCCGCACTGAGCTGTCGACGGACGCCGCGGCCAGCGAGCTCGCCGGGTCGCCGCCGTGAGAACGAAGCTGGGCGTCCACCATCGCCGAGACCGCGGCGCGCTGGAATTCCTTGAGGTGCCCGCGCTCGAGGAGCATCCGGTCGAGCCGGCGCGCAGGATCGCTCGTCCACAGGGGCGCACACTCGAGAAGCTGGTCCCGGGAGACGAAATTCATCTGAAGGGCGAGCAGACCGAACAGGAGGTCGGATTCGCGGGGCATCGGTCGCTCACTCCAGCCGCTTCAGCAGGAACGGAAACGGCGGCCGTTCCTCCTCTACCGGAAATGCCTGCCAGGCGCCGTCCAGGACGCGATCGCGCCATTTGAGAGTGAGGGAGACTTCCTGGCGCTTCGCCGGCGAAGAGCCGCGCACGCTCTCCCAGCGCGCGCGACTGGCGGCATCCATGAGGTCCGCGAGCGGCTTTCCCTCCAGCTCGGCATTTTTGACGCCCAGAATCTCGCATGCGGACCGGTTGACGAACGCGATGCGGTCGCCGACGTCGACCTTGAGTATCGGTGTCTTGAGGGTGTCGACGACGTCGCGCAGCGTGTTCTCCGCGGCGGTCCCGGCGTTCGTCAGCACGGAGGCCCGGTTTCCCGGCGCCGCAAGCCGGTCGTGAACCATGCTGTTGTGCACGGCGTTGGCGAGCTGGTCGGCGAGGATCTCGAAGAACTCGACGTCCTCAGGGGGAAAGGCGTTCTTTCGGCGGCTCTCGAAGTTCATCACCGCCATGACTTCCTCGTCGACACGGATCGGCACGCACAGCTCGCTTCGAGTGACCGTATAGACCGCGCTGTGATAGTGCAGATCGTTCAGCACGTCCTTGGACAGGTATGTGCGCCGCGTCTTCCACGCCTGCCCGAGCAGGCCGGCATCCAGGCTCTGCGTGTACCCGCCGGGATACTTTTCGACGAAGATTTCCGGGTCCTCCCCGGCGATCGGCTGGATCGCGTCGACCACGCCGCGGAAGAGCACTTTCGGGTCCAGCGTCGAGGTCGCGACACGGAGAATCCGCAGGATGCGGCGAAGCGAAGGGATTCCGATCCGTGACTGGGGCGGCTTGCTCGGCGTGCGGGGCATTTTTCGGGCTCTCCGGTCGGCGACGAGACGGATGCTAAGCGAAGTTCGGAGAGTCCTTTCGAACTTTCGCGGCGCGAGACGCAGGACGGCCCTGGACCCCCGTCGCGGAGAGGTCCCGTCACCACTTCCCAGTCCGCATCCTCCCGGTATGATGTCCGCCCCATATAACTCGGAGCCCCACGGATGCGCCGCGCCATCACCAAGCAGAAGCTCCTCGAGCACCTCGACCAGGACCTCGGCCGCGAACTCCAGGCAATCCTCCTTTACCTCTGGATGCGCTCGATTGCGTTCGGAATCCGCGGCCACGAGCTGCGCGAAATCCTCGAGCCGGAGATCCACGCGGAGATCAAGCACGTCGAGTTCCTCGCCGACAAGATCATTGCCCTCGGCGGCGTCCCGTCGTTCAACGTGCCGGCCTGGAAGCGCCCCACCAAGCTGCGCGAAATGCTCGAGTACGCGCTCCAGATCGAGCGGGACGCCGTAAACGCCTACACCGAGCGCGTCGATGAGGCCTCCGAACTGGGAGAGACGGCGCTTCAGGTGAAACTGGAAGAGCTGATCACGGACGAGACGGAGCACCTGGAGCTGCTTCAGCGGCTGGTGAAGGGCGTGACGCCGGATATGTAATCCGCGGAGAGTGAAGGGGAGGTGCGCGGGTCGGACTGCGTCGGCCAGGTCCTGTTACTCGCATGGATTTGGGTAGAAGGGCCGACTCCGCCCGACCCGCACACCTCCCCTTCACTCTCCGCGGAGGAAAACGGCGCTTCTCAGAAACGAGGTGATCCTGCGGAGAGACTCCGCGACCACCTACGGACTGAGGATGCTCGCCGGGGCCGTCTGATCGGGCCAGCGGAACGCGTTCACGCAGAGCCGGATCCCGAGGGCCCAGGAGGTCCGGGTCGGGACATTGCCGATGCGCAGGCCTGCGCGGCCGCCGGGGCCGGTGGTGGACCAGGAGCCGCCCCGTATCGACCGCCACTCGCGGTAGGGCGCGGGCGCCGAATTGAGGCACCAGGTCCCGACGCCGCCGGTCATGTCCCGGACGCCGTACGGGGACTCGTCGGCGGGGAATGACCCGACGGGGAGAGGAGTGAGCTTCCCTTTCAGGGAGGCGTTGCAGTGGGCGTAGGCGGCGTCGTGCTCGTCGCCGAACGCATAGATTCGGGCGTCCACGCCGCGGATCGCCTTCTCGTACTGCTCCTCATGGGCAAGAGTGTAAAGACGTCCCTCCCGCGCCGATCGCCAGGCGCAGTACGCCAGCGCGTCCAGCCAGGATACGCCCAGAATCGGCCAGTTCGGGTCCCACGCAAATCGCGCGTCCTCGCCCTCGTTGGGGATGCGGACCCCGGCCGCGTCCTGAATCCAGAAGCGCTTGTCGCCTTCGCGAGGGGAGCGCAAGTGGGCTTCCTCGCTCGGAAGCGACCGGAGAAACTCGAGGTACTCGGAGCAGGTCACCGGAAACTGGGCGAGGAAAAAATCCTGCCCCGTGGCCGATTCGGCGATGTAGCCGCCCGCGATCTCGCCGCCGAACGTGAAGGGTCCGCCGGCGACGAAACGGAATCCCGGGGGCATGTCGGCGGCGGCGGGGAGGTGAACATCCTGCTCCCAGCGGCCTCCACGCTCTATTTTCACGGGAACAAGAACCTCCGGTCTACCGGGAGGGCGGAGAATGCAGCGGTAGGAGCCGATGGGAAGCCGCACCCCGGCAATGGGCGTCACGCCGATTTCCCGCTCGGGCCCGGGGAGAATCCGCCTCTCTCTCTCCTCGTAGCGCGCCAGAAAAACCGGGACACCCTTCGCCTCGTGCCGCGGGCAGTCTGCGACGTGGCCGAATCCGGCGCCTTCGGGAAAGGTCGTGACCCTGGGAACGGCCCGGTCCTTGTCCCGGAGAGGACGGCCGCGCGCCGGGCCGCCCTTTTCCCACGGCATGTCGGCAGGAACCCCGAATTCCACGCGCCACCCCGGGACCGTCACCGGACGAAGACAAGCGCAATCGTAAATATGCGCCTTGAGCTCCAGCATCCCCGGCGCTTCCAGCCTCGCCGCGAACTCCCCGCGCCGGTCGTGGTGGAAGAGCGTCTTGCGGGCCAGCAGGAGCGCCTTGCGGTCGCGTGCAGCCTCCGCCTCGAGGCACCGCTCGAACAGCAGTTCGCAGGTTCCGTCCGCCGCCGCGTCGCACGACGGGTCCGCGACCAGTGCCTGCCCATAGGCCGCAAGCGCCTGCGCTTCCAGCTCAACGCGCTCGTCCTCCATCGCGCGAAGCCGGGTTTCCGCCTCCCACAACGGAATCTTTTCCCGCGCGGGCCGCCAGTCCTCGATCTTGTCCGCCAGATCCTCGAACACCTGCGATTGAGCCTGGATCTCCTTCGCCAGCTCCGCGCGCCGCGTCTGCCATTTCATTCCTTCGGCGAGGCGATCCGCCGCTTCGCGCGCCTTGCGCTCGCGCTCCTTGACGCCTTCGAGGAAGAGCTGGATTTCGTGGTGGAGTTCGAGGGCGGATGTAAAGCGTGCAGCGGGGCTGAAGGCGAGGGCTTTGAGGCAGATGGCGTCGAGCTCAGGGGGGATCGGCTCGGGCCCCTGCGACTCGCTTCGCTCGCCCAGGGACTTCGATGCGCGGGCGGATGGCGCGGCGGGGGAGATGCCGGTGAGGATGGTCGCGGCGAGGCGCGTCGACGGCGCGGAGAGGCGGCCGGCGCGGACGTTAAGGAGAACGGCTGTTGCGGTATCGCCTTCCCACGGAGGCTGAAGCGTCAGCATGGCGTAGAGGATCGAGCCCAGCGCAAAGATGTCGCTGCGCTCGTTGACCTCGGCGGTCCGACCCTCGGCCTGCTCCGGCGCCATGTAGGCCGGCGTGCCGACGACGTCTCCGTCCGACGTGATGGCGCCGCTGCGGACGCCGCTTTTCGGTTTGCGCACCATCCGCTTCGTTTCGCCGCCGTCCGGCGGACCGCCGATTTCTTTCGCGAGCCCCCAGTCGACGATCAGCGTTTCGCCGAAGTCCCCGATCATGATGTTGGCGGGCTTGAGGTCGCGGTGGATCACGCCTTTCGAATGCGCGTACGCCATCCCGAGACAGATGTCCTGGAATACGCCAAGCAGGCGCGCCCGCGTCCATTTCTTCCGCAGCTCCTCGTTCCCGTCCGCCAGCCCCTGCAGAATCGCCCCGAGATCGCGCCCCCGGATCCGCTTCATGCACAAAAACAGCCTCGCCTTCCCGTCCGCCCCCACCAGGCTGCCGAAGTCGTGGATCGGCACCACCGCCGGGTGGTCCAGCCGCGCCGTCAGCTTCGCCTCCCTCGCAAACCGCGCCGCCGCCTCGGGCGCCACGTCGTCCAGCACCAGCTTCACCGCGACGTCGCGCTCGAGATCCTTGTCCTGTGCTTCCAGCACCACTCCCAGCCCGCCCCGCGCGATCTCCGCGCCGAGCTCATAGCGGCCTTCGCGTGAAGCGGCTTTCGGCGGCGTCGGCGGAGCCGCTTTGCGGTCGTGCAGGCGGTTCAGCCACTGCTTGATCTCGATCGGCGGGCGAAGGGCGATGAGCGACTGGCGCACTTCGAGGTCGATCGAAGTCGCCCGCTCCATCGCCGTGTCGCTTCCCGAAGGCGCCTTATGCATCTCGACCGCTTCGAGGAGAAGCGCGACCTCGTCCGGCCCGATGTGTCCGAGCTCCTGCATCAACTCGCCCATCGGCCGCGCAGGGTCCTCGATCCAGAGGTTCGCGGCCTCCAGGAGCTGGTCGCGCGAGATGAGCGCCATCTGGTGCGCGAGGAGGGCAAAGAGCAGGTCGGACTTGCGGTGGCGGGTGCCGGTGGGCATCGCGGTTGATTCTATGCTCGGTTCGCCCTTCTCACGAACGGCTCGTCGCCCTGGTGAGACGGCACGGGGCGGCCAGGCGAGCTCCGTGGTACCAATTCACCATCCGGCACGAGTGGCCCCCACGGATTGCGGTTCGGGAGTAGATTCCCGTAACAGTCCAGTAGCCCCCGCGGAACGGCCGCCAGTTCGGGTATTCGCGCCCTGGAGAATTCAGGCATGCGTCCCGGCTGTTCCCGCCGAGGCCGCGAACGCCATAGGGAGATTCGTCGGCGACGAATTCCTGCACCCGCACCGGCCTCGATCCCTCCGGATGCGACCACTGAACGTTCTGCCATCGCGCGTCTTCGTGATTTCCGAACGGGAAGTACCGACGGTCGGTCCCGCGCGACGCCTTCTCCCAGGCTTCTTCGTGGGGAGGCGTCTTGAGCCAGGCCACCTTTCCCCGCCTCCATGCGCAGAACGCCATCGCGTCTTCCCAGGACACGCCGAGCACCGGCCAGTCTTCCTCCCAGTCCACGGAGCACCTCTGGGGAAGTTTCACTGTTGCCTTCTGCTCCGTCGTCGCAGTCGCGAGCCAGCCGGACGTCGGCACAACGTACGGCGGGCCGGGCCAGCAGAATTCCGCGTCCTCGACCCGCCGCGGCGCTCGCTTCGCCGCTTGCCCCGGATCAGACTTGAAAACGTCGTTCAGGAACTCGCAGTACTCCCTGCATGTCACCGGGTGCCGTGCGATGAAGACGTCGTCCAGGACCTTCGTTTCGGCGGGAAACGTATGCGGGTCGCCGCCATCCCCCTGGTATCCGAACGGTCCCGAGGGGATCACGATGAAGCCGGGTGGAACCTCCTCTGGAAAAAAGAGCGTCACATCCTGCTCCCATACGCTGCAGCGAGGGATTGTCACGGGAACTCGAAGCGGCGCGCGGCCCTGGTGGGAAACGAGCAGAAGGTAGGAGCCCATGGGCAAAGCGCGCTCTTTAATGGGAGTCCGGCCGAGCCAGACCCCGGCACCCTGCGGGCGATACGGGGAGCCTGGCTCGAATACGGCGTCTATCAGCTCCCTTGGAGCCGCTCGAGCGGAGGGCAGGTCGGGGGTCACCGGGAACAACCGCCGCTCGATCTGCTCGTAGCGGAACAGCCACACGTCCGCGCCTTCGACGGACAGCGGCTCGCAGTCGGGACCGTGCACCTTGAGCCTCACCGGCCCGTTCGACTCCAGATCTGGAAGTCCCTCCGCCCCCGCGATTCCGCTGAGCTCACGCCCCGAGAACGGGTGGTGCCCCATCCAGTTCAATTCAGCGGGCTCGACCATCTTTCCGTCCAGAAGACATCGGCACGGGTACGCACGCGTCCGCACGGTCAGTCTGCCGTCACCCTTCAGCAGGGCGTCCAACGGTCCGTCGTTGTATCGCTCTACGATCGCACGGTTGACCCGCTGCTCCTTTTCGTCGTCCGCTTCCTCCGCGTCAAGGTACCGCTTCCAATACAACTCGGCCCGCATCCTCCGCGCCTCTGCATGTCCGGACTCGTGCGTCAGCGCGCTCGACAACGCCGCGTCCGCTTCGCTGAATGAATCTACCGCCGCGCGCTCCAGATTTCTGGCCTGGTCCTCGGCCGCCCACAAGGCGCTCTTTTCGAGGTGCGGCTTCACGTCACCCCACAAATCCCTCATGGCAACTGTCGCGGCCTTGGCTTCCTTCTCCAACCGCCCCTGCCGCTCCATGGCCTCTTTCGCCCTCGAAACCGCCGCTTCGGCACGACGGTGGTTTCGCTCGCGTTCCTTGACGCCTTCGAGGAAGAGCTGGATTTCCGCATGCAGTTCCTGCGCCGACCGGTACCGGTCCTCTCGGCGAAACGCCAACGCTTTCAGGCAGATTGCATCCAGTTCCGGCGGAATCGGAGCGACGGAAACCTCAGTCGAAGGCGCTCTCAGGACCGTGCGCTCCGGGTCGGCAGGCCAGGACCTCACGCGGCCGGACGGCGGGGTGATCCTGCCGGTTCGCACCTTGCTGATGATCTCAGCGGCGGTCTTTCCCTCAAATGGGGTCTTGAGCGTCAGAATCTCGTACAGGATTGCCCCCAGGGAGTAGATGTCGCTTCGCGCGTCCATCTCGTTGAGCTTCCCCTCGGCTTGCTCTGGCGGCATGTACGCCGGCGTCCCTACGACCTCGCCATCAAGGGTAAGCTCCGTCCCTGCCGCCACGGTTGAGCGTCTTCCTGTCTCCGCGAGCCCGATCACTTTCGCAAGCCCCCAGTCCACAATCAGTACTTCTCCGTAGTCGCCGATCATCACGTTTGCCGGTTTCAGGTCGCGGTGAATGACTCCCCGGAAGTGCGCGTAGGCGACGCCGTGGCAAATGTCCTGAAAGATCTGCAGAAGTCTCGGCCGGGACCACGATTCATTGCTCTCACACTTCGCGACACCCTCCAGCACCTTCCCGAGGTCGCGCCCACTTACCCGCTTCATCGCCAGAAAGAGCTTCTTCCCGGGCAGCGCGCCAAAGTCGTGAACCGGGACGATATTGGGGTGCTCCAGCCGTCCCGCCAGCTTCGCCTCGCGAACAAATCGGTCCGCGACCTCCGCTGAAGTGCCTTCCATCGCGAGCTTGATGGCGATTTCACGCTCGAGGCTGGAGTCGAATGCCGCGACGACCCTCCCCAGACCTCCTCGTCCAAGCTCCGCGCCAAGCCGGTAGCGCCCCTCGGCGGAAGGTGGAGCGGCGACGAGTCGGACGGAGGCTGCGCCGCGTGCCTGCACCCATGCGAGAGATTGCCTCAAATCGGGTGGAACATTCAGGGCCAGAAGCGACCTGCGCAAGTCCTGGTCGATCGTCGCGGCCGCCAGAGATCGCCCGGGATCGCCACCGTGGAGGTCCAGCTGCGCTTCTACCATCGCCGCGACGCCGGCTTGCTGCTTTGGCTTCAGGTAGCCGCGCGCCAGGAAGAGTTTTTCAAGATCGGCCTTCGGATCGTTCATCCAGACGGCGGCACATTCGAGAAGTTGCTCTTTTGAAATGAAGTTCATTTGAAGCGACAGCAGGCCGAACAGCAGGTCGGATTCGCGGGACAAACGAAACTCTCCCTCTGCGCGCGTGGGCGCCCTCAGAATCCCGTCGAGTGCTTCGGAACCCGCCCGCTCTTTACGCTCTCGCTGCGCAGCTTGCGGCCGACGATGCGCTCGACCATCCTGCCGGTGGCGAGGATGCGGTCGACGTCGAGGCCGTGCTCGATCCCCATTTCGTCGAGCATGACGACGAGATCCTCGGTGGAGATGAGGCCGACGTTGTTGGGGTCCTGGTAGTAGTACTTGCCGGTGCCGCCGATCGGGGAGCCTTCGAAGAAATTCGCGGGTTGGCCGCCGATGCCGCCGAGCGTGCTTTCGTAGCGCGTGATGCCGGCCTGGAGGGCGGCGACGACGTTGGCGAGCCCCCAGCCGCGCGTGACGTGGAAATGCGCGACATGTTTCTTCGGGTCGGGCATTTCTTCGAGCACCATCGCGAAGTAGTCGTGCACCTTGTTCGGCGGCGCCGAGCCGTCGTGGTCCGCGTGCTCGACGTCGTCGGCGCCGATCTCGAACCACCGCCGCGTGAATGTCACCGCGTCTTCGAGTTTCGTGGGCCCCTCGATCGGGCACCCCCAGATCGTGCTCACCGTGCCGTTCACCTTCACCCCGGCCGCGTGCGCCTTCTTGATCACGCGCTCCGCTTCCGCCCAGTAGTCCTTGTGGTCCAGTCCCGAGTTCTTCTTCATGTGCGACGGCGACGTCGACACCATCATGAGAATGCGCTCGGGACCGTACCCCTTGAGCTTCGCCTCGATCGCCCGCTCGGCCGACTTCTCGCGGATCGTCACCGCCGTCAGCTCGACGTGGGACATTTTCTGCGCGAGACGCTTGCTCTCGCGGATCCCCTTCAAGACCTCGTCAGAATCCACAAACTGGGGCATCGACTTCGGGTTGCCGTAGTTCGTCGCCTCGATACGCGTGTACCCGGCGAGAATCAGCTCTTCGACGACCCAGATCTTGGCGTTCGTCGGGATCCACTTCTCTTCGTGCTGAAACCCGTCCCGCACGGTGATGTCGGCGAGCTCAACCTTCTTCGGAACCTTCTTCCAGCTCACTCGACGAGTTCCTCGCCCATCAGCCGCTCGCGGGCGGCCTCAACGGTGAAGGCGTGCGTCTGGAACGCGGCCGACACGCTGTCCAGCGACCCCTGCGACAGAAACTCGGTCCCGAGCGGGTGGTTCTTCGCGCGGTCGATCAGCGCGTCCACAACCCGCGGATCCGTATGGCCGGCGCCGTGATGCGCCCCGTGACTCTTCGCCTTCGCCCGACCCGATCGCTTGCCGGCAACGCGGGACTCGCTCATTCGGGAACTCCCTCTGGGAAGCGGGAAAAGACGCTCGGCCCGGGATCGCGAACCGGGAATCCTAGTCTGGAGCGGGGGGCGGTGTCAATCGACGCGTCGAGCGAGGCGGACGGCGCAGGCCACTCGAATCCCGTTGGTGTGGTACACGTCGCGCGCTGTGTTGCCCGTTCGCCCCGCGGCCCTTGAATGGACGCCGGCATGATTCCAGTTGCCGCCGCGACAGAGCCGCCAGCCGGGATTCTCCGGCCCCGGGTCGTTCAGACAGGCGTCCTTGCTGTTGCCGCCCAGCCCGCGGACGCCGTACGGCGAGTCGTCTGATTCGAACTCTTCTACCCGCACGGGACGCGCTCCGCCGTGATTCGAGCGGCTCCCGTTCGACCAGCGGTCGTCCCAGTGGCGCCCCCACGGAAAGAACCGCCGGTCCGTCCCGCGGGCCGATTTCTCCCACTCCACCTCGTGCGGCAGCATCGTGAACGTCGCGTCCTTCGCGCGTCTCCACGCGGCGTAGGCCATCCCGTCCTCCCAGGAGATCCCGAACACCGGCCAGTCCGCTTCCCAATCCACGGAGCACGTCATGAGCCGTCGCGCCTTCGCTTTTGGTTCGACGGGTGCGGTCGCCAGCCAGGCCGTCGTGGGAACGGCGTACGGCGGCCCCGGCCAGTAGAATCCGGCCTCCTCCGCTTGTCGGGGAACGCGGCGTGCCGCCTGCTCCGGGTTGGAATTCGCGAGCCCGTTCAGAAACTCGCAGTACTCCCGGCAGGTCACCGGATGCCGCGCGATGAACACGTCGTCCACAACCTTCGATTCCGCCGGGCCTGAGTATGGATTCTCAGGATCGCCCTGGTAGCCGAAGGGCCCCGCGGACATGACCACGAATCCCGCCGGAATTTCCTCGGGCCGAAACAACGTCATTTCCTGCTCCCAGTGGCCGCACCGCGGCACGGTCACCGGCACCCGGAGCGGCGCGCGCCCCTCGAGCGCAACGAGCAACAGGTACGAACCCATCGGCAAGGAGCGCTTCTCGAGCGGCGTCCGGCCCAGCCAGACCCCCGGCCCTTGCGGTCGATACGGCGAGGCCGGATCGAAGATCCCGTCGACCGCTTCGACTCGGGCGCCATCGGCGCCCTCGCTCACGGCAGAGCCGCGCAAATCGGGTGTCACGGGGATCAGCCGCCGGCCGATCTCCTCGTACCGGAACAGCCACACGTCCGCGCCTCCGATCGCCGCCGGCTCGCAACTCGAGGCGTGAACTTTAAGCCGCAACGGCTCCTTTGGCTCCAGCTCCGGCAACCCCTCGGCGCCCTTATGACCATCCAGGGGCCTGCCCGAAAACGGGTGATATCCCTGCCACGCGAGCTCCTCCGGCTTCAACATCCGCCCATCCAGCAGGCACCGGCACGCATAGGCCCGCGTCCGCACCGTCAACGTCCCGTCACCTCTCAACAGCGCGTCCAGTGGCCCGTCGTTGTACTGCTCCACCACAGCGCGGTTCAGCTGCTGCTCCTTCTCGTCCCCCGCCGCCTCCGCATCCATAGTCCGCTTCCAGTACAACTCCGCCCTCAGCCTCCGCGCCTCGCGGTGCCCGCTCTCATGCGTCAGCGCCGAGGACAACGCCGCGTCCGCCTCGCTGAACGCGTTCACAGCGTCGCGAGCGAGCTGCTTCGCCCTGTCCTCCGCCGCCCACAGAGCCGAAGTGTCGGCCAGCAGCTCCAGGCCCTTTGCCGCCTGCTTCGCCGCTTCCTCCGCGACCTTCGCCTCCTCCAGCAGCCGCGCCTGAAGCGCCACCGCCTCCTTCGCCCTCGCCACCGCTTCTTCCGCAAGGCGATGGTTCCGCCGGCGCTCTTTCACGCCGTCGAGGAAGAGCTGCATTTCCTGTTGCAGCTCCTTCACGCTCTGGAAGCGGTCTTCGCGCCGGAACGCCAGGGCCTTGAGACAGATTGCGTCCAACTCCGGCGGAAGCGGCGGGGGTGCGTCGGAGGAGGACGGCAAGCTCCTGAGCGTGCGCACGGTGTCGTCCTTCGGCCGATGGACGGAGGCATTGTGGGAAGGAGGAGCGATTCTCCCGGTTCGCACCTGGCTGATGATGTCGCCGGCCGTCAGCCCGTCGAACGGCGGCTTGAGAGTCAGGATTTCGTAGAGAATGGCCCCGAGGGAGTAGATGTCGCTCCTCTGATCCATTTCCTGAAGCCGCCCTTCCGCCTGCTCGGGCGGCATGTAGGCCGGCGTGCCGACCACCTCGCCTTCGAGCGTCAGCTGCGCGTGCGCCGCCGGCTCGCTGCTCGAGTGGGCGCTTCGGCGGTCGCCCTCGTGCTCGTTGAGCACCCGGGCGAGCCCCCAGTCCACGATGTGCACTTCGCCGTAGTCCCCCAGCATGACGTTCGCCGGCTTCAGGTCCCGATGTATGACACCCAGGTCGTGCGCGAACGCCATCCCATTGCAGATGTCCTGGAAAACCTGCAACAGGCGCGTCCTCGACCACCGCTCCCGCGCCTCCGCGTCCCCGCTTCCGATCGACGCCAGCACTTTGCCCAGGTCCCGGCCACGCACGCGCTTCATGGCGAGGAAGAGTTGCTTCTTTTCATTTCCTAGAGTTCCAAAATCGAAAACCGGCACGATGTTCGGATGATCCAGCCGGCCCGCCAGCTTCGCCTCTCGCACAAACCGGTCCGCCACTTCCGCCGAAGCGCCGTCCAGCGCCAGCTTCACGGCGATCTGGCGTTCGAGGCTTCCGTCGAAGGCCTCGACGACCTGGCCGAGTCCGCCCCTGCCCAGCTCGGCGCCCAGCCGGTAGCGTCCCTCTGCGGCGGGAGTGACTTCGGCGGCCCTGACCTCGCCTTTCCCGCGCGCCTGCACCCAGGCGAGGGACTGTCGCAAGTCCGGCGGGACATTCAGCGCCAGGAGCGACTCCCGGAGATCGCGGTCCATTTTCAGCGCCGAGAGAGACCTGGCCGGATCGCCCGCGTGGGCGTCCAAATGCGCTTCCACCATCGCCGCGACTGCTGCGTGCTGCTTCGGCGTCAGGTGCCCTCGATCCAGGAAGAGCTTCCCCATGTCCAGCTTCGGGTCGTTCATCCAGACAGCGGCGCACTCGAGGAGATGTTCCTTCGAGACGAAGTTCATCTGAAGGGCGAGCAGGCCGAACACCAGGTCGGATTCGCGGGGCATCGGTGACTCTCCGTGGCGCTGGAGACTTCGTCCTCGGACCGGCGATCATAGGCAGCGCCTCATTGCAGTGCCTACCTGGAAGAGCCGGCTCAGGCATTCGGCGAGAGGGCCAGACGGATACCGAGTTCGGAACTGACGACCGTCACGAGGTTTCCATGGCGTGCGGAGGCATGACCGATCATCCAGGTGTTGGTCCAGGAGCCGCTTCGCATGCACCGAACCGCTCTGTAAGGCGTCTCCTGGGCGTTCCAGCACCACGTCGAGGTGTTTCCGGCGAGATCCAGGATTCCATACGGAGATTCGTCAACCGGGAACGAGCCCGGTTCGCGGAGTCTGCACCCCTCGGCGTGCGAAATCGAGGTGTTCGCGAAGCTGCCGTCGTATCCGTCCCCCCACGGAAACATGCGCGCGTCGACGCCTCTGACGGCCTTCTCCCATTCCTGCTCGTGAAGCAGGCGGTAGGGCCGGCCCTCGCGGCTCGAATGCCACGCGATGTAGGCCTGGGCGTCGATGCAGGACACTCCGATTACAGGCAGCTTCGGCGAAGTGAGTACGGCGTTCTTCTCCGATGGCGGCATGAGCTGGAATTGTCCGCGGCTTTCTCGAAAGTGCTTTTCGCCACCTTGCCTGGGCTGCTGCTTCCGCGCCTCGTTCGCGCGGCCAGTGGAGAAGAGGTCGTTGAGATACGCCAGGTACTCGCCCGCGGTGACCGGAATGCCGGACACGAACACATCGCAGGTGAACTTCGTTTCCTCAATGCGGTTACCCGCGAATTCCCCGAAAATGAACGGCCCGCCGGGGACAAAGTGGAAGCCGGGCGGGATCTCGTCAGGGCGATACAGATTGACCTCTTGCGACCAGACAGCGCCGCGGTCGATCCGGACTGGCAACAGTGTCTCGGCGAATCCGCTTCCCCTGAGCAGGCAGCGATAGGAGCCTTGAGGCAGCTCGACCTCGGCGAGGGGGGTCTTGCCGAGCGTCTTCAGCTCGCCCAGCAGGAGCCGCTTGCCGAGTTGCTGGTACCGGGCGATGAAGACTTCGACTCCCGGAACTTCCTGCCGTGGACAGTCCGCGCGGTGTCCCCAATGCACTCCCTCCGGATACGTCCGGATCTGAGGCACAGGGCCGTCTTCGTCGGTCAGAGGCAGGTCGGGCCGGGGCCTTCCGTCGCGCCACGGAATCTCACATGCTTCCGAAAACTCCACGCGCCACGCGGGATCCCGGACTGGCATCAGACAGTTGCACCCATAGGCCATCGTCCGGATCGCCAGTCTCCCGGGTGCATCCAGCTTCGCCTGATACCGCCCCGCGGCGTCGAACGTCTCCAGCGTTCTCCGATTCAGCAGCATTTCCTTCCGGTCGCGCCGCCTTTCCGCCTCCAGGAAACGGTCCAGAAACAGTTCGCATTTCCCGTCCCTGGCCGCGGCCAGATCGCCTTTCACGGACAACGCGTGCCCGAATTCCGCGCTCGCCGCCGCGAACGACTCAATCCTCTCTTCCTGCAGGCTTTGAAGGCGCGCCTCGGCATCCCAGAGCGGCTGTTTCTCCTCCGCCCGATGATGCGACTTGATTCGCTTCGACAGTTCCTTCACCGACTTCGCCTGTGCGTCGATCTCGCCGGCAAACTCGAGATGCCGTTTCAGGGAGGCCCGCCCTCTCTCCAGCCAATCCTGTGCTTCCTTCTCCGCGCGCTCTCGCTCCCTGGCTCCCTCCAGGAAGACCATGATCTCGTGATGCAGTTCAAGCGCCGTTTGAAACCGGTCCTGCTTCCGGTACGCGAGCGCCTTGAGGCAGATTACGTCGAGTTCGGAAGGGATGTTGGCCGCCGCGACGGCGGCGGGGTCGGCCACGGCCGTGCGATCGGGATCGTCCGCATTCACGCGGTATCGGCCGGACGGAGCCACGACCTTTCCCGTCCGGACGCTCTTGAGGATTTCATGGGCGTTCTTCCCTTCGAAGGGCGGCCGAAGAGTCAGAATCTCGTAGAGAATGGCCCCGAGCGAGTAGATGTCGCTCCTCTGATCCAGGTCCTGAAGTTGCCCCCCGGCCTGCTCCGGAGGCATGTACGCGGGCGTTCCGACGACTTCGCCATCCAGCGTCAGCGCTGCGTTCGCGGAATCCATCGAAAGTCCACCTCCAGTCACCGGCGCCCCCGTCCCCAGTACCTTTGCCAGCCCCCAGTCCACGATGTGCACCTCGCCGAAATCGCCCAGCATGACGTTCGCCGGCTTCAGGTCCCGATGAATCACCCCGTGGTCGTGCGCAAACGCCATCCCATTGCAGATCTCCAGGAAGACCTGCAACAGATGCCTGCGCGACCACTTCTCCCGTGCCTCGGAGTTCCCCGCTGCGATCGACGCAAGCACCTTCCCCAGATCCTGGCCCCGCACGCGCTTCATGGCCAGAAACAGTCTCTTCTTCTGCTTCGTGTCTGTCGAAGGGCCATCCAGAGTTCCGAAATCGAACACGGGCACGATGTTCGGATGATCCAGCCGGCCCGCCAGCTTCGCTTCCCGAGTGAAGCGGTCCGACGAATCCACCGAATCGCCGTCCAAAGTCAGCTTCACGGCGATCTCGCGTTCGAGGCTCTCATCAAAGGCTTCGACGACCCTTCCAAGCCCGCCTTTTCCGAGCTCTGCGCCGAGTCGGTAGCGTCCCTCTGCCGCAGGCGCCACGGTGACCGGGCGAGCCTCCCTCTTGCCCCGAGCCTGCACCCAGGCCAGGGACTGCCTCAGGTCTGGGGGAACATTCAGCGCCAGAAGTGACTCTCTGAGATCCTGGTCCATCTTCAGCGCGGCAAGCGAGCGCGCCGGGTCGCCCTCGTGAGCGTCCACCTGCGCGTCCACCATCGCTGCGACCCCCGCGTGCTGCTTCGGCTTCAGGTAACCGCGGTCCAGGAAGAGCTTCCCCAGCACCGCCTGCGGGTCGTTCATCCAGACCGCGGAACATTCGAGGAGCTGCTCTTTCGAAACGAAGTTCATCTGAAGGGCCAGAAGGCCGAACAGCAGGTCGGACTCACGCGACATTCGGAGTTTCCCCTTATCCCGGTGAGAGCGCCAGGCGGAACCCCAATACCCGAGTGGTTATGGCGGGATCGTTACCCTTGCGTCCGGCCGCCTGACTTGGCCGGTTATTGGCCCAGGAACCGATTCGAATGCTACGCCACATCCGGTACGGCGACTCCAGGGCATTCCAGCACCATGTCTCCATGTTCCCACCGAGGTCGGCGATACCGTAGGGCGACTCATCCACCGGATACGATCCTGGTTCGCAGATCCTTGCTCCTTCCGCATGCGAAAGCGACGAGTTCGAGAAGCTCCCGTCGTATCCGCTTCCCCAGGGAAATCTTCGAGCATCGACGCCGCGGGCAGCCTTTTCCCATTCCTGCTCGTGAAGCAGGCGGTACGGCCTGCCGTCGCGCCCCGAATGCCACGCGATCCAGGCCTGGGCGGAGTTCCAGGACATCCCCATCGCCGGCAATTTCTGAGAGGTCAGCAGGGCGCCCTTTTCCGATTCGGGCATCACTTCGAATCGCCCTCCGACTTCGCGGAAATACGTGACGTTCCCCTCCCTGGGCTGCCGGGAGCGCGCCTCGTCCGCGCGACCTTCCGCACACAATTCGTTCAGGAACTCCAGATACTCGCCGGCGATGACAGGAAACCGGCTCACAAACACGTCTTCGGTCACTTGAGTCCTCTCGACGCCGCCAAAAGCAAATTCCCCGAAAATGAACGGCCCTCCAGGGACGTAACGAAAGCCGGGCGGGATTTCGTCCGGGCGATACAGATTGACCACCTGGGTCCAAACGCCACCGCGGTCGATCCGGACGGGCAGAAGCGTCTCGGTGAATCCGCTTCCGCGGAGCGTGCAGCGGTAGGAGCCCTGCGGCAACTCGATGTCCTTGAGGGGAGTCGTTCCGAGCAGTTTCAGCTCGCCGAGGTGCAGCCGCTTGCCGCGTTCCTCGTAGCGGCCGAGAAACACCTCCACTCCGGAAATCTCGCGCCGTGGACAACCGGCGCGGTGTCCCCAGCGCGCGCCCTTCGGATACGTCCGGACGGCAGGCACAGGACAGTCTTCGTCCGTCAGAGGCAGATCGGGCCGCGGCCTTCCGTCACGCCATGGAACCTCGCAGGAATCTGAAAACTCCACTCGCCAGGCACGATCCGGGACCGGCTTCAGGCAGTCGCACTCGTACGCCATCGTGCGGATCGACAGGTAACCTGGCGCGTCCAGCCTCGCCCGTTTCCGGCCCGCAGCGTCGAAAGACTCCAGCGTCCGCCGGTTCAGCAGCATCTCCTTCCGGTCACGCCGCTTTTCCGCCGCCAGGAATTGATCGAGAAACAGCTCGCACATGCCATCCCGCGCTTCCGTCATATCGCCTTTCAGGGATAACGCATGTCCGAATTCCGCACTCGCCGCCGCGAACGCCTCGATTTGCTCGTCCTGAAGTCTCCGATGCCGTTCTTCGGCATTCCAGAGAGGCTGTTTCTCCTCGGCCCCCAGGTGGGGCTTGATGCGCTCCGATAGTTCCTCGACGAGCTTCGCCTGCGCGTCGATTTCGCCTTTCAGCACGCCAAATCGATGCAGCGAAAATCGCCCCTTCTGCAGCCACTCCCGCGCCTCTTTCTCCACCCGCGCGGCCTCCTTCACTCCTTCCAGGAAGAGCCGGATTTCCCGGTGAAGTTCCATCACCGTCTGAAATCGGTCCTCCCGCCGATAGGCAAGCGCCTTGAGACAGATCGTGTCGAGTTCCCTCGGAATGGCGTCCGTGTCGAGGGGAGCTGTTCGTCCGCCTGCCACCGTGCGACCGGAATCCTCAGCGTTCGCGCGGAAAAGGCCGGAGGGAGACACAATCCCGCCTGTGCGGACTTTGTCGAGAATCTCCTTCGCGCTTCCGCCTTCGAAAGGCGGCTTGAACGTCAGAATCTCGTAGAGAATCGCCCCGAGCGAATAGATGTCGCTCCTCCTGTCCATGCCCGAAAGCCGCCCCTCCGCCTGCTCCGGCGGCATGTACGCCGGGGTGCCGATGACTTCGCCTTCGAGCGTCAGCGCAGTCTCGAGTTTCTCCTGCGGACGACTTCGCTCGACGGAGCGGGTGCGGACGTCCTCCTGCCCGTTGAGGACCCTGGCGAGCCCCCAGTCCACGATGTGCACCTCGCCGTAGTCCCCCAGCATCACATTGGCGGGCTTCAGGTCCCGATGAATCACCCCGCGATCGTGCGCGAATGCCATCCCGTTGCAGATCTCAAGGAACACCTGCAGCAGGATTGTCCGCGACCACCGCTCGCGCGCCTCGGCGTCGCCGCGCCCGAGCATCGCCAGCACCTTCCCCAGATCCCGGCCGCGCACGCGCTTCATCGCCATGAACAGACGACCCCCTTGCCCGGGACTCGTCGAAGCGCCGCCAAGAGTCCCGAAATCGAAAATCGGCACGATGTTCGGATGATCCAGCCGCCCGGCCAGCTTCGCTTCGCGCACGAATCGGTCCGCCACTTCCGCGGAAACGCCATCGAGAGCGAGCTTCACCGCGATTTCGCGCTCGAGGCTCGCATCGAAGGCCGTGACGACCTGCCCGAGCCCGCCCCGGCCGAGTTCTTCGCCGAGCCTGTATCGTCCTTCGGCTGCCGGCGCGACGGTGAACGGTCGTGCAGCGCTCTTTCCGCGCGCCTGAACCCACGCAAGCGATTGGCGCAGATCCGGCGGCACGTTCAGCGCCAGGAGCGATTGCCTCAGGTCCATGTCCACCTCGACTGCGGCCAGCGATTGCGCCGCATCGCCGTCGTGGGCGTCCACCTGCGCCGCAACCATGGCCGCAACCCCGGCGTGCTGCTTCTGCTTGAGGTAGCCGCGGTCCAGGAAGAGCTTTCCCAGCACCGCCTTGGAATCGTTCATCCACAGCGCGGCGCATTCCAGAAGCTGGCCCTTCGAGATGAAGTTCATCTGAAGCGCAAGCAGGCCGAACAGAAGGTCGGACGCGCGCGTCATAGGAGCTCCGCTTGACCGGCGGGAACGACTTCCCCAAGATCGCGGATGATATGGAAACCCGGATGCGACGTGCCTGCATATTGCTGCGAATTTATCAGGGCCGGTTGGAGTTTTTCGTTCTCCACGGAAGTGCGAGATTGTCCCTGGGCCCGCGCTGGAAGGAGGCATGGCGTAGAGGGCGGGAAAGACACGGCGGGTCGGGCGGAGTCGGCCCGGATTGCCAGAAGCCTCCCGAAATCCATGAGGGGGCCGACGGAGCCTGACCCGCCGTGTCTCTCCCGCCCTCTACGCAGTTTCCTGTTTCGGCATCTCCGCGACCGGCGGTCTGGCGTCTTCCGCAAGCCCGAGGACCTCGCGGGCGAGGGAGAGGTAATCGAGAGCACCGTTGCAGTTCGGGTCGTACTCGAGCACCGGCTTGCCGAAGCTCGGCGCCTCCGCAAGGCGGACGTTGGAGCGGATGCGGGTGCGGTAGACCTTTTCGCCGAAGTGCCCCTTGATCTCTTCCAGCACTTCCTTCGAAAGCGTCGTGCGCCCGTCGAACATACAGGGCAGCACCCCGGTGATCTTCAGGCGCGGGTTGACGCGCTTCTGCACAAGGTCGATCGTCTTGAGCAGCAGCGAGATCCCCTGCAGCGCGAAGAACTGGCACTGCATCGGAATGATGATTTCTTCGACGTAGACCAGAACGTTCACGTTGATGAGCCCGAGCGTCGGCGGACAATCGACGAGGACGAAGTCGTACCCGGTCAGGCCGGACAGCGCCTGCTTGAGCGCCTGGCCGCGCGAGGCCGCCGGAGATTTTTCAGCTTCGCCGCCCGCAAGATCCGGCGTCGCAGGAATGACGTGAAGCCGGTCGGAGTAGCGCACGATCACTTCCGGCGCGCTCGCTTCGCCCGTGAAAATGTCGTAGACCGTCGCGTCGAGCTTCGCCGGGTTGATCCCGAACGAAAGCGTCGCATTCGTCTGCGCGTCGCAGTCGACGATGAGCACGCGGCGGCCGAAATGAGCGAGGGAAGCGGCGAGATTGACGGCGGTCGTCGTTTTGCCGACGCCGCCTTTCTGGTTTGTGACCGCGATCGTGCGCACGGGGATTCCCCTCTCAAGGGAGGCCGATGAGAACGGCGAACGGCAAATCCCAACTCCAACTCCAACCCCGAATCCCAAGGCGTTACCTTGGAATTTGGGGTTGGAGTTGGAGTTGCGGTTTGCTGTTGGCCGTCCCCGACCGACGACAATCTTCGTGTAATTTTAGCACATCTAAAAGTTAAGTCAAGGTGGGGCCCGCCGGAAGCCGAGGATAGAAGCGGACTTTGGTCGATTCCAACCAAGGAGAACCGAAGTGGACAACATCCTCATTCTCGACCGCGAGCGCACTTCCGGCTTCCTGATCAAGTCCATCCTTCTTGGAAGGGGCTGCAACGTCTCGATCAGCCCGACGCTCAAAGACGCCCGTGCCAAGCTGCACACGGGGCTGTTTGACGCCCTGGTTCTCGATGTCGGCGAGCCTGAGCTGGAAATGCCTCTGATCGACGAGGTCCAGCAACTCCTCCCCGGCTTTCCGATGGTCGCGCTGTTCCGCGAAGAACCCGCCTCCGGCCCGTTCGTCGCCCTCCGCAAACCCGTCCGCGTCGCCTCCATGTCCGATGCCCTCCGTCAGGCCCTCGGCCGCTCGCCCGCCGCCTGGAACCGCCACAACATCGACGTCCCCGCGCTCGTCCAGATCGGCGCCGAGTTCACCGAGATCCGCGTCTCCGCCCTCTCGCGCCACGGCGTCCTCGTCGCGCCCAGACACGACTTCGAAGCGATGCGCCGCTTCCATGAGTTCTTCCACTCGAAGCTCGACCGCGAATTCGACGGCCGCATCAACTTCCCGACCGGCGAAGAGAAGTTCCACGCGCGCGCGGTCTACAGCGAGCAGACCCCCGACCTGAAGCTGCGCCACGTCGGCCTGATTTTCGACTCGGACCACGAGTGGTTCGACAGGCTGGCGGTTGCGGCGCCGGCGGCGGAAGCGGTTGCCGCGCCGGTGGCCGAGTCCGCCTGAGACAGTAGGGGCTAGAATCGGGACGATCCCGACACCGGAGCGTCGCCGATGCCCGAGGCAGGCAAGTCACCCGACATCCCGGGCGATGCTCCGTCCAGCGCGAACCCGTCCGCGGCCTCGTGCCGCCGAAAGTGGATTGAGATCGCGATTGTGGTCCTGCTGACGATCGTTCCGGCCGTTCGTCTTGGCCTTTTGCAGATTTCAGAAGGTGAGTCCGATCAAGATCTCTGGCGATTCGACTATGCGTTCCTGGCCATGGAGTTTGCACTCGCTCTGCTGTGGATCCTGCCGGCAGGAGTCCTGATCCTCGTCGCTCCGGAGGGACTCGGGAACTTCGGCGTGCGCAAACTGAAATGGAAGGCCGATTTCGGACTTGGGGTCGTCGGCACGCTCCTCTGCCTCGCAGCCTGGTACGGACTCAATCCCCTCTTCGCGAAATGGGGATGGCAGCAGCAGGGCAACTTCATGGCCCCCGTCGAGGACGTCTGGGAAGCCATCTTTTGTGTCCTCTCGACGATCATCAGTTGCTTCGGGCAGGAATTGAGCTGCCGAGCTCATCTCCAGACCCGGCTGTCGGAAGCGCTGCGACCCTGGATCGGGATCCCGGTGGCTGTCGCACTCTTCACTTCCTTCCACATTTATCAGGGAGCTGCCGGCGTGGCGCATGCCGCCGTGTTCGGCCTGATTCTGGCCCTGCTTTTCCGGTTCTCGAAATGCGTCTGGCCCTGCATCGTGGCCCACACCCTATGGAACCTCGCCGTCTACCTCGTACCTTAGCCGGGCTGCCGAAGCCCCCAGGTCGGTCGGCCTTTCCTCAAATCTCAACACTCACCCCTCCCCCCTGCAGGATCGTACAATGGCCTTCAAGAGACCCCCATGCGCGAATCCCACCTGGACCACCTCGAGAAGGAAAAAGCCGCTCTCATCGCGCGCTTCCTTGAGCTTCAGGAACTGGCCGAGAAGACCAACGACCAGATCTACCAGCTCACGATCGAGATCGAGCGCCTCAACGCGAAGATCGGGCAGGCGCGGCAGGGCGCACCGGCGCGATGAGCCAGCGCTTTCCCCGGCGCGCACGGCCGCTCGTTGCGGTCGCCGCCATCACGTTCGCCTCGTTCGGGGTTGCGGCGGCGTCGCATGTGGCGAAGCGTGGACCGGACCTGTACGCGCGGCTGGCGGTGCTCCAGGTCGTGCTCGCGCCGCCGGACAAGCTGCCTGAGGACGCGCTGGCGTTCCTGAAGAAATTCGGGCCGCGCGGGGTTCCGGCGATCGCTTCCCGCGCCCGGGAAGGACCCATCCCCGACGAGTTGTTCGCAATCCTTGCGGCGTCGGCGGGAGCGGCGGAGATCGAACTCCTGGCGGCCAGCGTCGTGGGGGCCGCGGAGGCGCGCCGGAAAGATGCGCTCCAGGCCCTCGCGCGGATCCACTCCGAAGCGGCCGCGCGCGCGGCGGGACCCGCGCTCGCCGACACGTCCCCGGACGTCCGCAACGCCGCGCGGGAAGCGCTTCGAGGCCACCCCGAAAGCGTTCTCAGCGCCGCGGTCGCCGACTGCATGGGCTCCAGTTCCTTCTCGCCGGAATTCGTCGCCGAAGTGCTGGTCGACGAGGGCCTGGTCAGCGCCGCGGTCGGTCCAGTTTCGGCAGGTCTCCGGAGCGGCGAGCCGATCCGTGTGTACAACGCGCTCTACCTCGCCCGCGCCACATTCCCGCGCTTCCCGCCCGGCGCCGGACGCGAAGCCGCCCTGGTGCTCGGTATTTCGACGGCCCTTCCGCGTTTTGAACCCGGCGCCCAGTTGCTCTCGATCGAGGTGCTGGCCGCGTTGTCGGGACCTGCGGCGCTGGAGGCGCTCTGCGAGGTGGCGGCCTCGAGGAAAATGTCGGTTCCGGCACGGCTGCAGGCCATCGAAGCGCTGGGGGGGCGTCGCGACCCTCGCGTATCCGACACGCTCGACAAGCTCGTCCGCGTTGAACGAAGTGAAATGCGCGTTGCCGCGGCGGAAGCTCTGGGGCGCGTCGGGACGGAAGAGGACGCGGCACGCTGGCTGGAAAAGATCGAGCACGGGGAAGTGGACGTTGAGGAACGGGAAGCGCTCTTGCGCGCGATTTCGGTCACCGGCGCCGTGGCTCTGGCTCCGCGTCTCCTCGTTCTGTCCCGCACGGTGGATTCCGACAGGCTGCAGAAGGCGATCCAGCAGATTGCGGCGAAGGACCCGAAGGCGTGCATTCCGTCGCTGATGGAGGAACTTTCATCCGCGCAGCCGACCCCGCTCAAATGGATCGACGATGAGCTGCGAACCATGACCGGTCATCAGCCGCCGTGGAGCGGAACGTGGCGAACGATGGCGGCATTCGAGAAGGAGCGAGCGGCGCTCCACAAGGATTGGGCGTTCTGGTGGAATCTGAACAAGGAGAAGCCGCCCGACGAGTGGCACGTGTCGGCGCAGCGCGAGGCCGAAGCCGGGTTGCGCTCCCCCAAGGGGGTAGACCGGGCTTCGGCCGTCGTGCGGCTCGCAAAACTCTCCCCAGCGAACCTCGAGGAACGCCTCGTGCCCCTGTTCGACGACCCGGAGGAGATCGTCTGGGTCCGCGTGCAGGACGCGCTGGCGGGCAGGCCGTCGCCGTCGGGGAACGAGGTCATCCGCGGCCGGCTTGCGGGAGGGACAGAGCGCGAGCAGGCTCGCGTCGCGCGCCTGCTGGGCCTGCGCGCCGACCCCTCCGCGGTCGATCCGCTTCTGCTGCTCCTCTCCTCTGAAAGCGCCTCCGTCCGCCGCGAGGCCGCACGCGCGCTCGGCAAACTCTCCGACCGCCGCGTCTCGCGGCCGCTCGTGACGCTTCTCAGGGACCCCGCCAACGACGTCCGCGACGCGGCGCGCGATGCGGTTGCGGAGCTGGCCGACCGGTCGATTGCGGCGGACCTGCTCCGGGGGCTGGACTCCGAAGACGCGGACTACAGGCTGTCGTGCATCCAGCTCCTGGGCCGCTGCGGGACGAAAGCCGCCGTGCGGCCGCTCGTCGGGTTCTTTCACGACAAGAGCCAGGCCGTGCAGGAATCCGCGATCAGCTCGTTCCAGAACCTGACCGGAATCCGCCCCTCCGTGCTCGATCCCGGCGAGCAGGAACTGCGCCGATGGGAAGAGCTGGTGGAGCGCCGCCAGAAGTGACGCGTCTCGCGCTGATCTGGCACCAGCACCAGCCGTGCTACGCCGATCTGCGGCGGGGCGAAGCGGCGATGCCGTGGGTGAGGCTGCACGGCGTGAAGGACTACTGGGGGATGCCGGCGCTGCTTCGCGAGTTCCCCGGCGTGAAGGCGCACGTCAATCTCGTGCCGGGGCTGATCCTGCAGATCGAAGCGGCGGCCGGCGGGATGCCGGACCCGTGGCTGCGCCTCGCGCGGAGACCGGCGGAGGATCTGCGACCCGAGGAACAGAAAGCCATCCTCGAAACGTTCTTCATGGCGCAAGAGGACAACCTCATCCGCGCCAACGCGCGCTTCGGCGAGCTGCTCGCGAAAGCGCGGGGCGCTGCGCGCTGGCGGCCGGAGGCGCTCTCGGCGGAGGACTGGCGCGACCTTCAGGTCTGGCACAACCTCGCGTGGTTTCACCCGCTTCTGCGCGAAGAGCACCCGTTCGTGAAAGAACTGTTCGCGAAGCAGCGCGGGTTTACGGAGGCAGAGAAGGAAGGGGTGCTGGCCGCGCAGCGCGAAGTTCTCGCGGGGCTGGTTCCCGCGCACCGCGCGATGCAGGACGCGGGGCAGATCGAAATCACGACCACGCCGTACTGGCACCCGATTCTCCCGCTTCTCTGCCGCATGGAAAGCGCGCGGGTCGCGATGACGAACGTCGTGCTCCCGAAGGCCCCCGCGCTCGACATGGAGGACGACGCCCGTGCTCATCTCGCCCGCGCCGTCGCGCTCTACCGGGACCGCTTCGGCCGCGACCCGCGCGGCCTCTGGCCGAGCGAGGGCTCGGTTTCGCCGGAGATGGTGCCGCTTGTCGAGGAAGCGGGTTTCCGGTGGATGGCGTCGGACGAGGGGGTGCTCGAGGCGTCGCTGGGCGCCGACTTTCACCGCGACGCGCGCGGCCTTTATGCGCCCTGGCTCGCCGGCGAAAAACTCGCGATGGTATTCCGCGACCACGCGGTCTCCGACCTCGTAGGGTTCGAGTACAAGCGCGCGAAAGCGGAGGAAGCCGCGCACGACCTCGTCGCGCGGATCCGGGCCGCCGGCCCCGACGCCCTCGTCACGCTCGCTCTCGACGGCGAAAACGCGTGGGAGCATTACCCCGGACTCGGCGTCCCGTTCCTGCGCGCGTTCTACCGGCGGCTTGAAGACGCGAAGGACATCCGTACGGTCCTCCTCGGCGACGAGCTCGCCGCCCGTCCGCCCACCCGCCCGCTCAAACGCCTCTGGTCCGGCTCGTGGATCCACCGTAACTTCCAGATCTGGGTCGGCCACCCCGAGGACAACGCGGGCTGGGAACTGCTCGGCCAGGCCCGGGCATCGCTGCTGGCCGCGACAACGGCCGCCGGCTGCGATCCGCGAGTCGATCCGCCGCCGAAAGCGCTGGCTTCGATCGCGCAGGACGGCCTCGCGGCCGCCTGGGAATCGATGTTCGCGGCGGAAGGGAGCGACTGGTTCTGGTGGTTCGGGGAAGAGCACTACAGCCCGATCGCGGGGATTTTCGACGCGCTCTTCCGTGCCCATCTCCAGAACGTCTACTCCGCGCTCGGCCTCCCGGCCCCCGCCGCGCTCCTGCGCCCGATCAAGGGCACCGCAGCCCCGGCGCCTTCGTGGACGCAACCGTGGGCGCTTCTCGACGTGAAGATCGACGGCCGCCGCTCGGACTACTACGAATGGATCAGCGCCGGCCACTACAACGCCGCGAAGGACACCGACGTCATGGACCGCTCGTCCGCCTGGATCCGCGACGTGTTCTTCGGATTCGACCGCAGGCACCTGCTCGTCCGGGTGGACGCTTCCGGCCCCGCGAAGGAAGGGCTTTTGACGCGCTGCGTCAATCTCATCTTCATGAACACCGACCGCCAGACCGTCACCATCGGCGCCGGCGGCAAGGCGTCCGGCTGCGGCGCCACGGCCGCCGCGGGCGACATCCTCGAAATCGCCGTTCCCCTCCGCGAGCTCGACCTCGTCCCCGGAGAAAACCTCGAGTTCTTCGTCGAAGCGGCCGCCGGCCCGGCGTCGCAGCGGGTGCCGGCGAGGATGCCCATTTCTGTAAAGGTGCCTGCGGAAGAGGATGAGAGGGTTCACTGGCTCGTCTGAGCGTCGGAGAGGGAGTGAAGCTGGAGTGTATTGCCGGTATTGCAATAACCTTCGAGGGCGACTCGAAAAGGCAAATTCAAAACGGCGAAACGCAAAGCCAAACGCCAAAGTCAAAGAGGAGAAAAAAATCCGCCCAAAGCCGCCGCCCGGCAAGCCATTCGACATCAGCGAACGGACGAATCGGTTCGCGCTTCGTGCGCTGAGCGCCATGATCCGCCGCATCGACAAAGCTGCCTGACTTGTTCTTTGCCTCTTGTCGTTTGCTTGGGGGTTCTCCTTTTTGCCTTTGCCGTTTCCCGCTTAGCCTTAGCCGTTTCCCGCGGCCGATGCGGAACGCAGGGGGCCTCCCGGGCGGCCCCGCAATATCGGCCATGCACCCGTAAAGCCTCCGGGTCAATGCCCTATCCGTTTTGATCCGTTTTCATCCGCGACCTCCGCCGTTCCTATCGCCTTTGTTTTCATCCCTTCTCTTTGAAGCGGAAGTACCACGGGATGAAAAAAAGGATAGAAACGTCGAGGGTCGCGGATAAGAACGGATGGAAACGGATAGGGCGTCCCCCCAGGCCCGGACGCATTCCGTATCATCCCCCCATGCGCCGCTTCCTCGCCGCCCTGCTCCTCGTCGTCCTCGTCGCCTGCGACTCCAAGGGAGACGGTTCGTCGCACGACGGGCTGCGCGACAAGCCACCCGCCGAGACGCTGCCCCGCGTCAGAATGCTCGACGCGTTCCCGAAACTCGAATTCGACAAGCCGGTCTGGCTGACAACGCCTCCTGACGGGACGAAGCGGCTCTTCGTCGTCGAGCAGGACGGCCGCGTGTCGTGGTTCCACACGGAGCCGGCGCCGGACAAGGCGACGCGCTTCCTCGACATTTCGTCGAAGACGTTCCGCGGGCATACCGAGGAGGGGCTGCTCGCCCTCGCGTTCCACCCGAAGTACAAGGAGAACGGTTTGTTCTTCGTCTGGTACACCGCGAACAAACCGCGCCGCCACATCCTCTCGCGCTTCAAGGTCTCGAAGTCCGACGCCGGCAAGGCCGACCCCGCTTCCGAGACGATTCTCTGCGAGATCGACAAACCCTACGGCAATCACAACGGCGCCACCGTGCTCTTCGGCCCGGACGGCTTCCTCTATTTCTCGGTGGGCGACGGCGGCGCGGGCGGGGATCCGCAGAAGAACGGCCAGAACCTGGGCTCGTGGCTCGCGAAAGTCCACCGGATCGACGTGGACCGCCCGGACGGAAAGAAGCCGTACTCGATTCCGAAGGACAACCCGTTCGCGAAAGAGGCGGGCGCGCGGCCCGAGACGTGGGCCTACGGGCTGCGAAACATCTGGCGCATGTCCTTCGACCGCCAGACCGGGGAGCTCTGGGGCGGCGACGTCGGGCAGGACAAGTACGAGGAGGTCGATCTGATCGTGAAGGGCGGCAACTACGGCTGGCGGATCCGCGAAGGACTGCATGGATTCGGCAGCGAGACGGCGAAGTCCGCGCTCATCGACCCTGTGATCGAGTACGGGCGAAAGGACGGCGCGTCGATTACGGGCGGGTACGTGTATCGCGGGAAGGCGATGAAGGACCTGATCGGCGCGTACCTCTACGCCGACTACGTGCTCGGCACGATCTGGGCGCTTCGCTACGACGGCAAGAAGGTGACCGCGTGGAAGGAAGTCCTCCGCCAGCCGAAGAACATCGCGAGTTTCGGCGAGGACTGGGATGGCGAACTCTACGTGACGTGCTTCGACGGGAAGATCTACAGGCTCGCGACGGAATAGACGCAGAGTGCGCCCTTCTCCGCTCCGCGCGCTGCTGCTAGCATCCCCGCCACACCATGCCTGAACTCCGCAAGGATCCCGTCGTCGGCCGCTGGGTGATCGTCGCCTCCGAGCGCGCCCAGCGCCCCAACGACTACCGGCCGGCCGCACCGGCGACGCGAAGCGGGCCCTGCGCGTTCTGCGAGGGGCACGAGGGGACCACGCCGCAGGAGATCCTGGCGATCCGGCCGAGGGGCGGCCCGCGCGACAGCAAGGGCTGGCACGCGCGCGTCGTCCCGAACAAATTCCCGGCGCTGCGGATCGAAGGCGAGCTCAACAGGCGCGGCGAGGGGCTCTACGACCTCATGAACGGCGTCGGCGCCCACGAGGTCGTCATCGAGGCGCCCCAGCACCTTCTCTCCATCACCGAACTCCCCGTCAGCGGCGTCCGCAACGTCCTCTGGCTCTTCCGCGAACGCATGGCCGACCTCAAGCGCGACCAGCGCTTCGCTTACGCCATGGTCTTCAAGAACCAGGGGGAAGCGGCGGGCGCGTCGATGGAACATTCTCACTCGCAGATCATCGTGACGCCGATCGTCCCTCTCCTCGTCGAGGAAGAAATGCGCGGCGCGAAGAAGTACCACGAATTCCGCGACCGCTGCCTCTTCTGCGACATCGTCGAGCAGGAAGTCCGCCAGCAGGAACGGCTGGTACTCGAGGACAAGAACTTCGTCGCCATCGAGCCGTTCGCGAGCCGGTTCGCGTTCGAGACGTGGATCCTCCCGCGCCCGCACCTCGGGCGCTTCGAGGAAACCCCCGACGACCTCCTCGGCGAGCTCGCGCAGGTCCTGCGCACCACGCTTCGCAGGATCGAATCCGCGCTCGCCGCGCCCGCGTACAATATGGTGATCCACACGACGCCGTTCTCGACGGCCAGCGCGCCTTATTACCACTGGCACATCGAGATCATTCCGCGAATAACGAGAGTCGCGGGGTTTGAGTGGGGAAGCGGTTTCTACATCAACACTGTGCCGCCTGAAGAGGCGGCGAAGTTCCTCAGGGAAGTGCAGGAGTCTTAAGGAAAAACGGCAGGGGATGGGGTCACGGCATCGTGGCCCCATCCCCATCCCAAGCCCCAGCCCCCCCGAACCCAAGCCCGGATGTTCCCCATCCCCTGCCGTTTTCCCCCACAAACAATGTTCATCCTCCACGCCTCTTCGGAAATCGCTCCGTTCGCCAAAACCGGCGGGCTCGGCGACGTCGTCGGCGGAATTGCGCGGCCGCTGGAGAAGCTCGGTCACCACGTCGCGGCGATCATGCCGCTCTATCGCAGGGTCCGCGACGCCCGCCGGGCGATGAAGGTCGCGTGCGAGTTCAACGTGAAGTGCGGCGAAACGACGCGCCGGGTGCGCGTCTGGCGCACGGATATCCCGGACGGCGAGTTCTTCTTCGTCGAGCAGAACGAACTCTTCGACCGCGAAGGACTCTACGGCGGCGGGATGGGCGACTACCCCGACAACGCGGAGCGTTTTTCGCTGTTCAGCCGCGCGACGCTGCAGGCGATCACGACGCTCAAACTCCCCGTCGACGTCATCCACGCACACGACTGGCAGGCCGCGCTCATCCCCGTCTACCTCAAGACGACCCACGCGCAGAACCCCGCGCTCTCGCGTATCCGGACGCTCTTCACCATCCACAACCTCGCCTACCAGGGCGTCTTCCCGTCCCACTTCATGCACGTCGCCGCGCTCGACTGGTCGCTCTTCAACTGGAAGAAACTCGAGTTCTGGGGCTCGATCAATTTCATGAAAGGCGGGCTGGTCTTCGCGGACCGGATCACCACGGTTTCGCCTCAATACGCGCGGGAAATCCAGTCGCGCGAGCTGGGAAGCGGCCTCGAGGGCGTTCTGAAGGACCGCGGCGCCGACGTCTCCGGCATCCTGAACGGCGTCGACACCGAAGAATGGAACCCCGCAAAGGACAAGCTCATCCCGGCGCGCTTCACGGCCGCGGATCTCAAGGGCAAGGCCGCCTGCCGCGCGCACCTGCGCCGCCGCCGCGGCCTGCCGGAATCGCCCGCGCCGCTCTTCGGCGTCGTATCGCGGCTCGTCGCCCAGAAAGGGATCGATATTCTCGTCGAGTCGCTCGCGGAGATCGTCTCGATGGAAGCTCAAGTCGTCATTCTCGGCCAGGGAGACGACGCCCTCCAGCGAACCCTCGTCGCCGCGGCGCAGCGCTGGCCGCGCCAGGTCGCCGTGCAGATCGGCTTCGACGACCGGCTGGCGCACGAGATCACCGCGGGCGCCGACGCGCTTCTCATGCCCTCGCGCTGGGAACCCTGCGGCCTCTCCCAGATGTACGCGCAGCTCTACGGGACCCTTCCGGTCGTGCGTCGCACCGGCGGACTCGCCGATTCGGTGGTGGACGGCGCGACGGGATTTGTGTTCGAGGAAGCGGCGATGGCGGGGCTTGTGCGCGGCGTGCGGCGTGCGATCGAGGCGTGGCGGAGCCCGGCGACGTGGGGCGCGATGGTGCAGGCGGCGATGAAGCTGGACTGGTCGTGGGAACGGAGCGCTAAAGAGTATGCCGCGCTTTATGAGAAGGTCGTGGGCGTGACTCGCTCTTGAGTTTGGAGTTGGGAGTTCCGGATGTTGAGATCCGGGTTCCGCGTTCCGAGTTCCGGGTGGGGTTGGGAGTTCCGAGTTGCGCGTTGTTGAGTAAGTTGGGTGTTGCAGGTCGAGTCGAGTTGTTCCCCGCAACCAGCGATGCCCTCAACAACCCGAGACCCGGAACGCCGGACCCCACTCGGAACCCGGAACGCGGAACCCTGAACTCAACTTCCGGAACTCCAAACTCTCAACCCCCACCGTTGCGGCGACTCGACCGCCCCCATACCATGCCCCCCGTGCCCCCGTCCTCCGATCCGCACTTCGGCCTTCCTTCCTCCCTCGAACCCGCTCACGAGGAGCGCCGCCTCGAGCCCGTCCCTCACCCGGGCGGCGTCTGGATCGACTGGGGCCCGGCGATTCCGGAAGAGTATGCGCAGGATCGCCTGTGCCTCATGGTCCGCGACCCGTGGTGCGTGTTCGCGTACTGGGAGCTGACGGGGCCGCATGCGAAGTGGGTTCCGGAGCGGCACGGGCCGGGGACGTTCGCGACGGGGAAGTGGCGGGTGAAGCTGTTCCGCGGAGCGACCGTGTCGGCCGAAATCGTGGCGTCGCATCCGCTGGGGACGCACTACTTCCCGGTGGAGCCGGACGCGTCGTGGCGCGCCGAAGCGGGCCTGCGGCTGCCGACTGGCGAATGGGTCGTGGTCGCTTCGTCCGAGGAAGTCCGCACGCCGCGCGCCTGGATCGCGGCGGTGACCGACGACGGCTGGGCGGTCACCGAAGAAGAGATGCTGCGCCAGCTCGGCTTCACGGCTGAGGAAGCGGCGCGCCGCGCGGAAGTCGCGCGCCGCGCCGGCGGCCGGGTCGGCTATCCGGGCATTCCGCCCGGACCCGGGTCGAGCTCCCGGTAGTGTTGCGACCGAATTCCCTGGAGGCTCCCGCCATGCTGCGCTTCGCGTTCCTGCTTTTCGCCCTCGTGGTCTCCCAGGGCTGTCTCGTCCACCACTGGTCCGCCACGGCCGACGGAAAGCTGATCGCGGGATACGCGGGGAAGTCCGTCATCGTCGCCGACGGAGACCTGAAAGCGCTGGAGACGTACGCCGCCCCGGGAAATCCCGCGATCGTCGAGATCTCGCCCGACGGCAAGTGGGTCGTCTACAACACGGAGGATTCGAACGAGCTCTGGCTGGTCGACCGCGCCGCGAAAACGCAGAAAAGGATCGCCGCGAATGCCGGCGAGTTCCTCTACAACGCCTGGTCCCCCGATTCGAACCGGCTTGCTTTCGTGGAGAAATCGCGGAAGGACGGCGCGCTGAGCGGGCTGCTGCGCATCTACAACGTGAAGACCGGCGAGACGTTCACGGCGCTCGAGGAATGCACGCCTGCCTGCTCGTGGACGCCGTCCGGCGACGCGCTGTTCGCAGTCCAGGCGTACGTCCGCGAGGACGACGCCGACGCCCATTACGGCCGCCTCGTGCACTGGACCGATGGCGAAAAACCGATCGTCCTCGCGCACGTCGCGGAAATGTCCTTCGTCGAAGCCATTTCCGAAGAGGAAGTCCTCTTCACCTCGGCCATCAACACGCTGCCGGCGGCGGCCGTGAAGGATCCCTGGAAGTCTTTTCGCTTCGGGCTTTTCCGGGCGTCACGAACGAACATGTCCGTCGAGCGCGTCGGAACGGCGGAAGTCGGGTGGTTCGCCCAGTCGCCAGACCGCAAGAAGCTGCTGACCATGGTGATCGAGCGGCCGGAAGGAGAGGAGATGCAGGCGCACCTCGAGCTCACGGACGCGCGCGGCAAGACCATTCGTGTCCTCAAAGACGCGGCGGCCTACAAGGAAAGCGGACCGCTCCCCCCTCTGTGGCTCGGGAACTCGCGCATCCTCGTGCCCCTGGGCAAGGACGACGCGCGGCGCTTCGAGAAGATCGAAGTCGAGTCGGGCGAGGCGACGGACGTGACCGAAGCGGTCAAAGGCTGGATGAAGTAGCCGCTACTCGACGTCGAGCGAGCGAAGCGCCACGACTGCCGCGCGGCACTCGAACGACTTCGCCTGCGCCGGGCCGGCCTTCTCCGCGAGCTCAAGGCACTTTTTCAGCTTCTCGCGCGCCTCCGCGGTCTTCCCGGCGCGGAGCATCCGGATCCCGCCGTAGAACGGAAGCGCCCACGACAGGTCCTCGCCGCTTCTCGGGAGCATCGTCGCGGCGCCCTTCTCGTCCACGGTGCCCGCAGCGAGCGCCATGAACGCGATGCGCGGTCCGACCGGACCGTCGGCGCCCCCTCCCTCGTACCACTTCTTCGCTTCCTTGTCCGCCGCTTCGCCTTCGCCTGCAATCACGCGCACGGCCCAGAGCTTTGCCCGCGCTTCCTCGGAACGCCCTCGCTCCTTGTCCGTCGCTTCCGCCGCCGCGGCGCAGTCGTCGATCGCCCCGCGAAGGTCGGGCTTGAGGAGGCGAAGGTCGGCGCGGAAGAGATGCCCGTGGGACTTGGCGATGTCGGGGAGGGCGAGGTATTCGGACCACTGGGCGATGGCGGCGTCGGCGTTCTCGTGTGTTTCCAGCAGGGTGGCGAGGCGCATGCGGAGCCGGAAGTCGTTGGGGCGGGTGTCGGCCACTTCACGCAGGTCGGCGATCGCGCCCTTGAAATCGCCGTCGCGTTCCTTCTTGTTCGCGCTTTCTTCCTTCGGGTCGACTTCTCGAAACGCGCGTTTCGCGAAGACCGGCAGCGCGAGAAGGGAAGCGAGGACGGCGGCGATAAGGGCGGTGCGCTGCATGCGGATTGGACGCGCGCCGCCCCCGGGGGTTCCCCCTATAATCGCGGCGCCATGAGACCCGTCTCGCTTTTCACGCCGGCTGGAGTTCTCGCCCCGTGCCGTGGCTGATCGGCGCCGGCGTCATCGCACTCTGGCTCCTCTGGACCGCTGCGCCCTGGCTGCGGCGCGGCGCCACGACGAACCATACTGAGGTCCATGGCGGCGCCGTCGTGTCGATCCAGGAAGGGCCCTGCGCGAACCCTCCGGACTCCCTTGCGCCGCTGTACTTCCGCCGCCTCGCGCGTCTTGGCGGGTACCTGGCGCTTCAAACGTCCTGCACGGAGAGCGCCTCCGTTGTCCGATTCCTGTTCATCCCCCTCGTTCGCTTCGGCGCCTTGCGACGCGAGGAGGACCGCGAAACCCTCACCATCGGCAGGGCGCTCCTGTCAGGCCACGGGGGCACGCTGTCCTTCGTGCGGAAGGCCGGTCGCGTCCGCGTCGAGCTGCGCGGATTCCGCCCGCGCCTCGCAATGCTCCTCTACCGCTGGACCCAGCTCCCGCTTCACGCCGCCGCGGGCCGGTCATTCGTGGCATGGGTCGCCCGGTCTAGGCCTTGATGATGCCTGTTCCGCGCTCCATCAGGCGCCGCAGGAATCCCTTGAGCCGGTCGCGCTCCGCCGGCGCGATCTCGACGAAACTCAGCTCGGCATTGAAGCGAGTCGTCATCGGCTCCGGGTCGATCTTCGTCACCTGGCACTTCGCCTTCACGGGCTGCTCGTTGGGGAGGTCCAGCTCGACGGCCAGCACCGAGCCTTTCGCCAGCCTCTCCGCAAGCTGCACCTGGAACCCCGCTTCCCCGACCTCCACCGTCAGGCATTCACGCCGCTTCGTGAAAAACCCGTCGGAAGTGAGCTTGTAGTACATCAGCATCGTCTTCTTCAGCTTTACGCCGATCTGCCGGATGCCGAGTTCGCCCTCCTGGCCGGAAGCGAGTTTGGTCAGCGCTTCCAGGAGCGATTCCTTCTTGATCGGTTTTCGGACGCGCACGCCGTGGCTGGTGGAAACGGCCCCCATGACGAGGTGCACGGTGTCAGCGTTGTGCAGGATGAGCACCTTGACCTTCGGGTATTTGTCCACGAGCCGGCGGACCGCGTTCGAGCCGCCATCGCCTGGCTTGTCGGCATGGCCGGGGAGCCGGAGATCGATCGCCACGCACCACGGCTTCAGCAGTTCGACGGCCTCGACCATCCCGTCGCCGTGCGCGGCCTCTCCCACCACTTCGTAAGGCGTCCCCTTGATGGCGTCCATGAACATCTTGCGGTCGGCTTCTCCTCCATCCGCAAGGACGATCGTGGCCTTCATGCGTGCTCCTCTATGTTGATGCAGGTCTATGGTGCGCCTGAAGCGGGGGGGCAGGTCAAGAACTAGATGAAAGGGAGTTGTGGGTTGGGGGTTCCGGACGTTGAGTTCCGGGTTCCGGGTTCGGAGTTCCGCGTGGGGTTCAGGGTTTTGTGTTGGAGTTGGAGTTGGAGTTGGGGTTGGAGTTGGGGTTGGGGTTTGCATTTCCCCTGGGCGGTATACTCCTCCCCTCCATGACGCCTTCCTCCGCCCCGCGCGCCGGCCGCGCGGAGCTCCCGCTCGTCGCCCGCTACACCCGCGCCCTTCACCTCCGCGCCGAGTTGCTCAACAATGTCTTCGCCGCCATTCTCGGGTTGGCGGGGATCGTCGCGCGCAAAGGGCTGGGGACCGGCGAAATCGGAATCACGATTCTCGCCACCGCCGGCGCCGCCTCGAATCTGACCGCCATCTTCTGGTCGCGCATGATGGAGGGACGTCCGAAGCGCCCCTTCATTATTGCCTCGGCGCTCGTCGGGCGCGCCACGCTGCTCCTCATGGCGTTCGCGACGTCGCCGCCGCTGTTCATCGCGCTGTGCGTCCTCTACTCCCTGTCCGAGCCGATGTTCATCCCGGCCCAGAACGCGCTCCTCCAGGCGAATTACGATCCTTCGATCCGCGGACGCGTGTTCGGGTCGATCACGGGACTTTCGAAGCTGACCTTCCTGGCCGCGGCGATCGGCGGGGGGCTGATGCTGAAGTGGCGTCCGGAGTCCTACCTCTGGATGTTTCCGGCGGCCGGCGTGATCGGCACGATTTCCTATCTCCAATACGCAGCGATCCGGATCCGGCGGCGTGAGACTCCCTCTGTGGCCGTCACCCCGGTGGCCTCGGCAGGAGCGGTCCGCGAGTTCTTCCGCATCCTGCGCAACGACCGCGACTTCGACCGCTTCGAGCGCAACTTCATGTTCTACGGAATGGCGTTCATGATCGTGCTGCCCGTGCACGTCTACCTGATGGTCGACGAACTGCGCATGGACTACTGGACCTACACCGCCTGCCAGCTCGTCCTCGTGCAGATCATCATCGGCTTCGCTTCGCGCGGTGCGGGCAGGCTGCTCGACAGCATCGGGCCGACGCGGCTCGCCTCGTTCTCCTTCGCCGCGCTCGTCCTCTACGCGGCCACACTGGCCGCTTCCGCCGTCTTTTCCTCGGTCTTTCTCGCCTTCGCGGGCTTCGCCTTCTTCGGCCTCGGCATGGCCGGCGTCAACGCGGCCTGGTCCCTCGGCGCGATGCGTTTCGCCGGAGAACGCGATGCCGCCGCCTACATGGGCGCCCACGTCGCCTGCGTCGGCGTTCGCGGGCTCCTCGGTCCCGTCATAGGCACGGCGATCGTGCTCGCGATGGCGGACGAGAAGGTCGGCCTCGCCCGCTGGGGTATTCCCACGGTCTACGTTCTCGCCGCTCTGCTCTTCGGCATCGCTTCCATTGCGATGGCCCGACTTCACCGGAGACTCGAAAGAGCGAAGGCCACGCCGGCGCCGGTGCGCACGCCGGCTGAAGCAGCGGTCTGAAGTTCAGCTTCCTGCCAGAAACGCGCCCAGGCCCCAGGTGGGAATGAGGAACGCCAGAACGACCAGCCCCGGCGCGGGGTCGGGAAGCGTCCCCAGGAGAAGCGCCGCGTTGAGCGGGATGAGGCTGCGCACGCCCGTGCGGACAACGACGGGGAGGAAGCGCTCCGGATCTTTCTGCGCGGCGCGGAGGCCGATCGCGAGAAGGATGGCGGCGGCGGCCGAGAGTGGAATCGCGGCGCGAAGGGGGAGTCGCGTCCATGCGAGCGGGGCGAGAAGGACGGCGGCGGAGAGGACGACGAGCGAAGCGACGGCCCGGCGCGTGCGGTGGCCTTCTTCGAACGTGCTGAGAAGCGTGATGAGAAAGATGAACACGGCGTTTCCGGCCGGGGCGATGAGTGTGCGCGCGTGAAAGAGCGAGCCGCCGGCGGCCATGCCGAGCGCGAAGTTCAGGCCGCGCGCCGTCCCCATCGCGAGCGCGCCGGGGATCCGCCAGCGCTTCAGGAAGGCGTCGTACGCCACGGCGACCAGCGCGATCTGCCCCGCGATCGCGGCGGCGCGCGAGTCAATGCATGCGGCGATGAGAATCCCCGCGGCGAGAAGCGCGGCGCCGAGGCCGAACGCGACGGCCCGCGGAATCGCGCCGGAAGGGATGGGGCGGTTCGGGTGAAGCGTCCGGTCGCGGTCGGCGTCGCAGACGTCGTTGAGCACAAGACCGCCCGAATAAAGACAGGCGGACGCCGCCGCGGCAACGCAGGCGCCCTTCCAGTCCCATGTCCCCGTCCAGCCATATCCGGCGAAGGCATCCGCCGCTGCGGTGAACACGTTCTGGACGCGGACGAGCCGGGCGAGGGCGAGGAGGCGGTTTGGGGGAGGCATTGGCAGGGGGAAGCAGTAGGTAGTGGGTAGTAGGTAGGGGGTAGAAACGACCGGTGGCAGCGCGGCAGTTCCTACCTACTACCTCCTACCGACTGCCCACTACAGCTTCGATTGCGAGTCCCCGCATTAGACCGGTCGCTCCCCTAGTACTCGATCACATCCTCCAGCTTCGACACGCAAAGCACCGTCTCCAGCCGCACCGTCACCGATTTCCGGTTCGTCTTGATCCCGAATTTCTTCGCTTCCATGATGTACCGCTCCTTCGTGGAAGAACTTTCGCCACGGTCATGCACGTCGACGTCGCTGAGGGTCATTGCGAGCGCCGTCACTTCCTTCAGCCGCCCGATGAACACGTAACTCGAGGTCGTATCGACGACGACGTCCACGCCGACGAAAGCGTTGAACGCCTCGGCGCTCATGCGTGGTGAGTCAGCTTTGATTTCATGGGTCGCGTCCGAAGGGCGCGACCCATGGAATCAAGCGTGTCGAACCGCTAGAACATCCTCGCGATGTCGTGCCAGGTGACGAAGAGCATGAGCGACAGGAGCAGGAGGGCGCCGCCGGCGGCGGCGTATCCCTGGACGCGCGCGGGGACGGGCTTCCCGCGGAGTTTTTCAATGAAGAGGAAGAAGATGTGGCCGCCGTCGAGGACGGGGATCGGGAGGAGGTTGATGACGGCGAGGTTCATGCTGATCATCCCGAGGAGCCAGAGGAGGTTTCCGAATCCCTCGGTCGCGCTCTTGTAGGCGGCGGAGACGATGCCGACCGGGCCAGAGAGGTTCGACGCTTCTTCTTCGTGAACGAGCAGCTTGCGGAGCATCTGGCCGGTCAGCACGAAGACGTCGATCGCCTCGGCGCAGCCGCGCTGAATCGATTCGCCGAAACCGGAACGCAGCATGATCGTCTTGTGCTGAAGCCGGATGCTCAGGTCTCCGTCGGCCTTCTTGACCGGTGCCGCGTCCACCGAAAGCGACTGGTCGCCCCGCTTCACGGCGAAACTGAGCTTCTCGCCCTTCCCCGCGCGCGCTTCCATTTCAACCTGGTCGAGACTGATGTAGATCTCGCCCTTCACGGCCCGCTTGCGGTCGTCCGCCGAGGGGCTGGAGACGATTTTCAGTTCCTTGCCGTTCACGGTGAGGATGCGGTCGCCGGGCTGAAGTCCCGCTTTCGCGAGCGCCGAATCCGCCGGCACCGTCGCGAGCCGGTTCGACGGCTCGGGCATGATGCCGAGGAAGCCTCGGCCGCCCTGGCTCCCGATGAGGACTTCCGCGGACATCGCCTCCGTGCCGCGCTTCCAGGTCACCGTCACCGTCTGTCCGGCCCGAGGCCGCACGATCTGCGTCAGCGCGCCGAAGCTCGCCACGGATTCGCCTGCGATGGTGGCGATCTCGTCCCCCGGCTTCAGTCCGGCCTTCGCGCCCGGCGTATTCGGGCGCACCACGCCGACCACGGGCGGCGTCGTCTCGCGGCCGATCCCGAGGACCCATTTTTCCTCGCCCAGCGCGGGCGTGATCGTCAGGGTGCGGCTCGCGCCGGCCTTGTCGCGCACGACGACCGCGAGCCCCTTGCCGGCGTTCCGGTCGATGATGTCCGAAATCTCGTTCGCGTCGAACACGGGAATCCCGTCGATCGACACGAATTCGTCCCCTTTGCGCAGGCCGGAAGCGGCCCCGGCCTTGTCCTTCTCGACCTCCGCCACCACCGTCGAAATCGGCGACATCCCGATCGTCGTCGCCGTCCCCACCGTCACACTCGTCTTGCGCGTCTGGCCGCCGCGCCGGTACTCGACTTCCAGCTTCTCTCCCTTCGGCCTCCGCACGATCTCCTTCACGTAATCCTCGTACGCGCGGACCTGCGTCCCCCCGATCGACAGCAGCTCGTCGCCGGCCTGCAGCTCGCTTTCCCACGCGCTCGTGTCCGGCCGCACGTCCCCCACCATCGGCGCCGCCACCTCTTTCCCCACCATGAACGACAGGATCATGATCGGGAACGCCCACACGAAATTCATCGCGGTGCCGGCGACGAAAATCTGGAAGCGCGCAAAGACGCCTTTCGACGTCAGTTCGTCCGGCGCGCCCGTCCGCTCGTCCGGGTTTTCGCCCGCCATCATCACGTACCCGCCGAGCGGCAAGAGACTGATCCGGTAGTCCGTCTCCCCGCGCTTGACCCCCCAGATCCGCGGCCCCATCCAGATCGAGAACACCGGGCACCTCACCCCGTGCCACTTCGCAAACATGAAATGTCCGAGCTCGTGGACGAAGATGATGAAGTTGATGCCGAGGAGGATCTCGAGCGAGAACCACAGGCGGGCCAGCACGTCCATCGGGCCTCCGGGGTGATGTGAAGGGCGGATCGTAACCGAATTCTGAGGGTGCGCGAACACCGCTGCTTCATTTGAGCGTCGGAGAATCTTCGCCGAACGGCGCCCGCCCCTTCAGGGCGCAGGCCTTTTCCATCGCCAGGCGTTTTTCCGCGAGTTCCCCCGCTCCACCGATCGAAACCAGGATGGCCGCGCCCTGCCGCCAGGTCGCTGCCGCTTCCTCGTGCACGCCCATCACCAGCAGCAGGACGGCGTGGTCGCAGAGGTGAAGCCCCTGGAAGCGCCTGTTGCCGCATTCGCCGTGGATTGCGAGCGCCTGTTCGAAGGAGGACCGGGATTCCGCGAACTCCCCGGTGTCCATGAGCAGCCCCGCGAAGTTTCCCAGAGCGACGCCTTCCGCGCGACGGTTCCCGATGCTCCGCTGAAGGTCGAGCGCCAGCAGGCTGATCCGTTTCGCCTCCGCCACCTCACCAGTGGTCCGGAGAAGAAGCGCCAGGTTTCCCAGCGTGACGGCCTCATTGGTGCGGTCGCCGACTTCGCGATGGATGGCGATCGCCTCCTCGTAGAGAGGCAAGGCCTGCTCTCTCAGTCCGGCTTCGTCGTGCAGGATCGCCAGGCCGCCGATGGCGACGCCCTCGTAGCGCCGGTTGCCGACTTCACGATGAATCCCCAGCGCCCGGCCCAGGCCGCGCTCCGCCTCCTCGCGACGGCCGGTCGCGCGATGAAGATTCGCCAGGCTTCCGATGGCAGTTCCCTCGAAGCGCCGATTTCCGACTTCACGGTGAATGGCAATCGCGTGGGCGAATGACTTCTCGGCCTGCTCGACGCGCCCTGCCTGCCGGTGCCAGCCGGCGACCAGATCCAGCGCGACGCCTTCGGAACGACGATCTCCAACCTCGCGCAGGATTGCGAGCGCCTCCTCGATGCGCGCTGCAGTCACTTCGCCACGCCCTGTGTTCAGCGACAGGCGGAACAGCTCCCTCAGGACAACTCCCTCCGCTCGCCGATTACCGACCTCGCGGTGAATGGCCAGCGAGCTCTCGTAGGTGCGCTCCGCCAGCTCCGTCTTCCCGGTCGATTCGTAGACCCCGGCCAGGTTGCCCAGCACGACGCCTTCGGCGCGCCGGTCGCCGACTTCACGATGGATGGCAAGCGCCGCTTCGTAGTGCCGCTCCGCCAGCTCGACCCGGCCCGATTCCTGGCAGGGAATAGCAAGATTGGCCAGCGCGGCTCCCTCGAATCGCCGGTGGCCTTCTTCCTTGTGAATTGCGAGCGCCCGCTTGAACAGCTCCTCCGCGAGCTGCGTGCGACCGGACTGGTTCGCCACGGCGCCGGCCCTTCGAATCGATTCGCCTTTCTCCACTCCGGTCACGAGTTCCGAGAGTTCCTGCCAGAGCCGCACGGCAGTGTCACTCTGGAAGCGTCTCTCGAGAAACTCGGCGGCGCGGCGAAGGTACCGCTTTCGGGCCGCGAGCATGGCCGGTTCGCCGGCGCCGGGAGTGGCCGGGGCGAGTTGCGCGTGTTCCGCGAGTTCCTGCGCGAATGCATCGGCAGGGTGCGGCTGGAAGGGGGCGGGGTCCGCCGAACCCAGCGGCGCCTGCTCCGGCGGCTGCCCTCCGATTACCTCTTCGATCAGCTGGAACGCGAGCGCGTGCAGCCGCGCGCGATCGCCGGGAAGCTGAAGCTGGTAGGCGGCGTCGCGGAGGAGAGCGTGGCGGAACATATAGGCGGCTTCGGCAGTCATGCTGCACCGGGAGCTCGTGCGCCTCGACCGGAACCGGGCATCGGGTGCTAGTCCTTTCCTTCGCGCCCCACAAACGCCCTCGCCCACGCATCCGTCGCAAACAGCTCGTCCAGCGACGGTGACGGGTGGAACGGATGCTCGGCGAGCGCCCGCCCGGCCAGCGCGGCAATGCGGGGAAACGCGATCTTCCCGTCGAGAAAGAGCGCGACGGCCGCTTCGTTCGCGCCGTTCAGGGCCGCGCCTGCCGTGCCGCCTCGCTTTGCCGCTTCGAATCCGTGGGTAAGGGCGGGGAAGCGCTCGACGTCGGGCGGGAGGAAATCAAGCCGGTGCGCCTTCGCCAGATCGAAAAACCCGAACGCCGTCGGCGCACGCTTCGGGAACGTCAGCGCATACCGGATCGGGATGCACATGTCGGGGTAGCCGAGCTGCGCCATGGTCGAAGCGTCGTGGAACTCGACCATCGAGTGCACGATCGACTGCGGGTGGATGACGACGGCGATTTTTTCAACGGGGAGGCTGAAGAGCCACCGCGCCTCGATGACCTCGAGCGCCTTGTTCATCATGGTGGCGCTGTCGATGGTGATCTTGGCGCCCATCTGCCACGTCGGGTGCTTGAGCGCCTGCTCCGGCGTCGCCTTCTCGATCTGCTCCTTCGTCCATTCGCGGAACGGCCCGCCGCTCGCGGTCAGGATGACGCGCCGGATTTCGTCCTGCCCGCCGGCGCGCATCGCCTGGAAGACCGCGGAGTGTTCGCTGTCGACCGGAAGGATCGTCGCGCCGGTCTCGATGGCGCCGGCCGTGAGAAGCGGGCCGGCCATGACCATGGCTTCCTTGTTCGCGAGGCAGAGGCGCTTGCCTGCGGAGACGGCAGCGACCGACGCGGGCAAGCCGGCCGCACCGGTGATCGCCGCGACAATCGTGTCCGCCTCGGGGTCCGACGCGAGGTCCTTGACCGCCGCCGCGCCCGACTTCACCTCGACACCCTTCGGCACAACTTTCGCCAGCTCCTTCGCGGCCCCCTCGTCCGCCATCACGACCCGAGCGGGTTTCCACTTCTGCACCTGCTCGAGCATCGTCTTCCAGTCGCCGTTGGCGGCCAGGGAGCGGACGCGAAAGTCGGGGAGTTCTTCGAGCACCTTGAGCGTGCTCTTCCCGATCGAGCCGGTCGAGCCGAGGATCGCGACGGAGCGCATGGGCGGCGGATCGTAGCAGGTCGCGACCGGCGTGCACCTTGTCAACTTCGGTGGCGAACCGCGGGATTCAAAGCCCCTGCGTCGTCCAACGCGCCAACGCCTCGCCCGTACGTCTCCCATGAACAAACAGAGCGCTCTTCCCGCGTTCCTTTCGATCGTCTCCTGCGCGGCCGTGGTGTTCGGCGTGATCCAGATGCGCCGGCTGACGACGTCCGTCGGCGCGCTGGAGGACCGGCTGGCGAAGCTCGAGGCGCCCGCGACCGCACCCGCGGGCGGAGCGACGCCCTCGGACGGCCCGCGGACGCTCGAAGACGTGGCGACAGAACTGAAGGCGTTGAAGGCGGAGGTTGCGGCCGTGAAATCCGCGGCAGAATCGATGGAAGCGGCGGCCGCTTCACAGCCCTCGAAGTCCGTGCCGGCGGCGAGCGAAGCGCAGGTAAAAGCCGCGGTCGAGAAGGCGCTGGCCGAGCGGGAAGACGCGAAAAAGAAGGACCGCAAGGAGCGCGAGAAGGACCTTCTCAAGGGCGGCGACCTCTCCGGCTTCGCCGCGAACCAGGCCGTGGACATGCTCGCGAAAGAGCTCGGCCTCACCGACCAGCAGAAGGCGCAGGTGGCGGAGATTCTCAAGACGCAGATCGCGACGATCCTCGCCGCCTGGACGGACCGCAAGGAAGGGGAGGACACGAAGGCGAAGATGGAACAGCTCAAGCTGGACACCGACACGAAGATCAAAGGCGTCCTGACGCCCGAGCAGGCCGTGAAGTACGACGACATGCAGAGAAACGGCGGCAAGGGCTGGGGCGGCGGCAAGTGGGGAGGCGGCGGGTCGGAAGGGAAGTAGCGACGCCGGTCACGCCGGTGCCGCGAGGAGTGTTGAGTATTGAGAATTGAGTGACGGCCAAACCGATGCCGAGGCTAGCTGCCCTCGCCCCTCCACACTCCCAGACTACTCAACACTCAATACTCAACACTCCTCACTCCCGATGAACGCGGAATCAGCGGTCCTCCGCCGCAAGGTCGGCAACCGGCCCGGCGAAGCGACCGCGCTGGAAGGCCGCGCGGACCTGGACCTCGGCGCGGCGCGCTGGCGAAGCGCCCGGAAAGGGTTTGAACGGGCGATGGCACTTCATCGCGCGGTCGGCCACGAGCGGCGCGCGGCGCTGGTGGCCGCGAAACTGGCGGACATGAATATCCAGGAGCGGCGGGGGAGGGAGTAGACGCTGGGAGTACCCTGCCTTTCCATTAACCGCGATTCAAGGACCGTTCCGCTTCTTCCAGAACGCTGAGGATCACCGCAAACCCCGGAGGATCGACAAGGAACATCGGCCGCATGGATTCGTAGTCTTTTCTCAGCTCGGCCTCGCGTGCCTTCGGCGGAACCAGCCGGATCGTTCCCGGAACCGCTTCTTCGTAGTTCGCCCAGGCCGAAGAGAAGTATCGGCTCTTGTGGAGCCGGACGCGCTCGAGCAGGTCGAGTTGCTTCGCCGCCTGGCGCCCCGAGGGCGAATTCCAGAGTGCGGCGAAATCCGAGTAGTGGCGCGCGAAGCGGTCACGAATCTGTTTGCCCGGCGGCCGGTGATACTCGGCGTGGAGAATCGTGGCTTTCTCCCAGAAGGTGCGCTCGAGCTCGAGGGCGACGACGTCCGCTCCGAGATCATCGAAGATGCCCGGAAGCGCCTGCGCGAGGAACGCCTCCACTCGATGGCGCCCATCGGGGCGCTGATCCGTGAGGGAACCGAACTCGAGCTTAACGCGCTGCGCGACATAGCCGCCGGCCTCTCCCGATGGATCGGGGTAGGCAAAGTGCAGCACAGGAGACTGCGTCCTGGGGTCTACTTCGAAGGTCAACCAATCACCTGACGCTGGCGCCCCGATGACGCTACGGACTTCCTGTTCGAGTTCCTTCCGGAATTGTCCCGACACGGAATCCTTGCACTGTTCCTCCAAGCGAGCGATTTTCTTTCGTCTCGACGATGCCGACGCAGCTTCGTCCAGGTCCCTCTCCTTGAACCCCAGAAGCGCAGGGTGAATGGACAGATCGACGTCTTCTGAAAAGCGGTTCACCGCGCCGAAGACCTTTGAGAGTGACGTCCCGCCCTTGAACACACAATCCGACCCGAGACCCTTCGTGGCGAAGATGCGCGCCAGCAGCCAGCAGACCCAGAAGTCCTTTTCGATGACGACTTCGGGCATGCCGAGTCTGTTCGCGGCGGCGTTGACGGCGGTTCGCCTCTCAACGGCAGTGAGTAGCGCGAAGCTCTTCATGACGCCGTCCCCTCCCCGAGTTTCCGAAGGAAGGGATGCATCCATGCCGGTGCGAATGGCAGATCGCGCAGCAGTTGCCGGCGGTGTTCCGGCTTCAGTTCCTGCTGGAGTCGGGACAGGTCCCGATCCGTCACGTGACCCTTGCCGAGCGATCGAAGGGCGGCGAACAGCAGCCCGCTCAACTGGCCGGCTCGCGCCATGTCCCGTGGGGAGCGGTGAATGAGCCGGATCGAACTCTTGGGACCCCACGGCAGGGTACGCGAGGGAGCGTCGGTCTCGTAGACCACGCGCATCGGCACCTGGTCGCTCATCCCCAGGGCATTCGCGGCGGTAGCCGGACCCTGCTGGAAGCGCATCCCGTTTCGCCGCGCGATCGCGGACAGCAATTCCGTTGGCGACGGAAAGATTTCTCCCAGCAGCGGATCGGTCCGCGGGCGGTCGAAGTAGCCCCGGCGAACACGTCGAATGGCACCCCGACGGTTCAGGCGCATGAGGGCCATTCCGATGGCATCCGTCGTCCCGAGGTCCATGAAGTCATGGCGGCTGAACACCCTTTCGGGGGGCCAGCGGAAGAGGCGTCGGGCGATTCTGGAAGTGAGCGTCATGGAAGGGATTCTCCCACGAATATGTTATTAATTCAATACTTAATTTATAACGTATTGTGATGGAAGTTAACCTCGTCCACCCCAGCCGGCCGTTCAATGAGGCGGAGCGCGATCTGCTCAAGTTCTATGACCCCGCCGAGTTCACCAAGCGACAGAAGCGCCTCGCCGAGGAACCTGAGGACGAAGAACTCCTCGAGGACGACGAGTCCGATCTCCTCGACGACCTGGACGACGAGCCCGTCGAGGCTCCCCCGCCGCCTCGATGAGCGCGCCCGGCTCCGATGCGGTTGGCGACTGTGTGACGAATCATCCGCTAAAGTAGCCGCCATGTCCGATCCCTCCCCCATCGTCCTCGCCCTCCGAGACGCGCTTCCCACGCGCGTTCATGCGGAAATGCTCTTCGAGCAGGCCGCGGATCTGCTGGGGGCTTCGGGTTGGGTGGAGAACTGGGCCGGGGGGACGCGGCGGGTGCTCTTCCGTCGCGACCCGTCGGGAGACGTGGTGCCGTGGCCGGTGGTGACGCTGCGGCTCGTGGGAAGCGAGGACTTCGAGATCGAGGGCGCGGGGGAAGCGCCGCCCCGTCCCGAGCGGTACGGGCGCGCGCCGAACCTGCACGGGCTGGGGCCGGGCGACATCCAGATCCACGACGGAAAGGAGTCGTACTCGATCCGGTACGACGACGACGGCCGTTACTTCGAGACGTCGGCGCCGCACAGCCGCGACCTGCTGGCCGGCATCCCGGCGGCTCTCGCGCGGCGGACGGCGCAGCCGCTGGAGATCCTCTCGGAAGTGCTGGCCGGGCTGGACCCGGGGCGTCACGGGCCTGCGCGGCTCGCGGTCCCGAAGCCGTTCCCCTGTGGCATCACGGACCTCTGGAACAAAGGCCTGCGCGCCCTGCGCCAGGCGGTCTTCGACGGCTCGGTTCCCGCCGGCACCGCCTGCGCTGTCGCCGACGGCCTCACCGGCGACGCCGTCGCGTGGGGCGCTTCGAGGGAGGAAGCGCTGGTCGCCTGGAGAGTTCGGGTCGCGGACGTCCGGCCCTGGCCGTCGCGGACGGAAGCCGCTCCCGGGATTCCGGGTGAGGAGGCGTGGAAAGAAAAGGCGCCGACCGGGCTCGACGCGCCGATGCCGAAGCGCGTGCCGGAAAACATCCCGGCCGCGATCCTGCGGCTCGAGACTCCTCCCGCACCTTCCATTCCGGGCGACTGGAAACGCCTCCTCGCCGACAACGGCGCCGTCGTCCCCGTCCTCGCCCGCCCCGACCCGAACGGCTTCACGCTCATCGGCGACCGCGCCGCCGCCGCGATTCCGCCAGGCGAAATCGACGGCCGCCTCGCCCGCGCTGGCGCCGCTTCCCGCCGCGCCTTTCCCCAGCGGCACGAGTACCCGGAGGAGCTTCCGCCGAAAGCCTGCACCGTGACGACCTACCGACTCGTCGACGAAGCCACCGGCAAGCCCATCGAGCCGGAACGGGAAACGGAAGCGCAATCCCCCGAGTTCCAGATCGCAGGCGTCAACGGCGAGCGGTTGCGCTGGGGGGCGCTCCGGTTGAGATGGGAAAAGCCGTAGTCGATGGGCACACGGCACCTGGCTGAGGCGATGAGCCCGCGCGGCGCGCGCGGAGCGGTCGGTGATCGCCGAGGAGGCTCTAGGAACCAACCGACGCGAAGGCCTTTTCCAGGCTGCCGAAATCCATCTGGCGAGCTTCCTCAGGAAGTGAGAAGCCGCTTCGATTCAGCTTTCGAAGATTGACCTTGAGAACTCCGGGGTGGAGAACCTCGATCCCGATGATGTTCTTCTGGCGATCCACGTCGATGTTCACTTCGTCCTCGACAAACTCGATGGTGCGATATACGGGCACCTTCGCGAAGCGGATGTACATCGCGCCGAGGGGTTCGAAGGTGACCTGGAAGCTCATGGCGACTTTCTTTCTCCAACCCGGACTGCGGTTATCAGGAAAACATTCTCATCCTTCCGGGCCACGACGATCTTGAGTCGCTGACCGCGGATGCTCTTGACCATCACCTCACGTCCCTTGAGCTTATGAGCATAGGAGATGTTGGGTGCCTCCAGCACCGATTTTACCTGCGATTCGGTGATGCCGCGCTCGCGCAGTCGAGCCTTCGCGTGTGAAGTCAGAATCAATTACCGGGACATCGATGTGGTTGCTCTCGGGCTTCCCCTCAATGAGGACCTAGAAACGGCCGGGCAGCGGTTGTTCGCTGAAATGCTTGCTCTCTCTCATTAGGTCGTCGACTTCAACCTTTCTTCGGAATGCGTTCCGAAAAGCTCCGAAACGGCATGATGAACCGCCGGACCGCAAGCTGGTCCTTGATCGCGTCGGCTTCAGCGACCGAGATGGTTCCGTTCAGGACGCAGCGGAGGAGAATTCCGGGGGTCGTGAGAAGCCAAGTCTCTCCAAGTCGCGCGACGATCTCCCTGCGAGTGCGCCCCTTTTCATCCGTGGCCACACTCCAGCCGCGGGCACAAGCGACTGCGATGGCTGCCGACTCGCCGGAGCCGATCCTGACGGCGAGCTCTGAGTAGAGCTTCATCTCCTCGCCCGGCTGCACGATGGCTTCTTCGAGGCTGCCGGCCGCGATCGCCTGTTCGACCTGGTCGCGCTGGGCCTTGACGGTCAACTCCTCTCGCGTATGCGCTGTTACCACGAATTTGAATTCCGTGTGCGTCACAAGGAGGTTCATCCGCGTGACCGCCAGGAAGTTGATGAGGATGTTCGTGTCCGAAGCGACGAGAAGCCGACCATCCCCTGATCGTCCCGCGGGCCTCATTCGGGAAGCTGCACGTCGACCGGCTCGGGCCCCCTGCCTTCGGCCTCAAGCGCTCGATCGATATCGTCTCGCGCGACTCCAGCCTGACCCGCGAGTTCGACAAGCTTCATTCGGGAGATTTCCTCGCGGCGAAATGCCTCGAACGCGAGCGCAAGGATTTGCTCCGCGAGAGACCAATGAACGTCCTCGGTTGAGGCCTCTCGCCTCAGTGCCTTGGCGACAAGAGCGGCTTGGTCCCGCCGGCCTTTGAGCGCATCGAACCTGTCCCTCGTCAGGTTCTTGAGATTCAGGAGCTGGTAGAGCGCAGCGTCGTAGCTCACGCCAAAATGGTAGGCGATGGCCACGACATCGTGGACGTCGAGCTCCTGGCTCCCGGGCGGCAGCCGTTTCTGGGCCTCAACTCCCTCTGCCCGTCCTGCGTCGGTTGCGGCGTCGAAAACTTCGGCGACCTGCCGCGAGGATTCGCCTTTTCCCAGCGACCGAAGGAATCCTCGTACTCCTGCCTCCGGCATCAGGAAATGCGCGGCGAACGCATTGGCGCGAACCTCCTGCAGTTCTTCGCGGTTGGATTCTCGGCTGATCTTGCCCGGCTGATCCCGGTCGAGCAGCGCGTGGGCGAACTCGTGGGCGCAGGAGAAAAGTCGTCGCGTGGGAGCATGAGTCCGGTTGACGATCACGATCAGGCCGAGTTCACGGCTGTGAACGAAAAGACCAGAGATATCGTCCGGCATGTCGTGCTCGGAGACGCGGACGCCCTGACCACGCAGGACCTCTGCGATCTCTCTCACGGGCGTGACACCCAACTCCAGGCGGTTCCTTTCTCTCTCGGCCGCGGACCTGCCCTGACGGATCGCATCCCAACGGGTCGCGGGAATCTCGAAGGCGTAGCGCAACTCCGCGGCTTCCGCGTGCGGCATCCCCAGCATTTCCTCGAGACGACTGACTTCCCGGCACAGGTTGAGGCATTCTCGCAGTCCCGCCGACATGTGAGCGTCGTCGGCGACTCCCGGCGTTGCTCGAAAGAGGGCGACCACAGGATCTTCATGAAATGCCTCGTCCCGAACGAACTCCTGGAGCGACCGCCCGTAAAGCCGCGCCAAGCGGACCAATTCGAGGCTCGTCACCGATCTGCGGCCGGCCTCCAACTCAGCCACCGCCGTGCGCCCGATCTCGAGCGCATCGGCGGCCTGCTGCTGAGTCAGCGCGCAGTTTTCCCGCGCATCGCGGAGACGTCGGGCGAGTTCGGCTTCGGTGATCGGCATCGAATCAGGACTTGCGCCGGTTGTAGGGGGACTGGTTCGTGGGCTTCAGGGAAGTTCCTGCGCTGCTGGCCTTGGTGTAGATGGCATCGGGCGATCTCTGATGCTTCAAGGCGATGACTCGAGTCGGCATGTTTTCTGCCGCGCGACTGGCGAGGTCGCGAGTCTCTTTCGCCGTCCAAGCCTGATGACTTCTGACCGGGGTTTTCGCCACTGAATTCCTCCTTCAACGGGTTTGCTTTCGAAGGGCTTTCCGAGTTAGTAGTATGTTAGTAACTTCTCCAGCACACCGTCAAGATCAATCTCAGTTTGTGTCTTTTTCGGTCATCGATGAGAGAATGGCGAAAGCCAAGTGCGAACAACAGTCGCGCCGCATGGCGGCGGCCGCAAATGAAGCGGCGCGCCGCCGCTCCAAGCACCTAGTGACCGAGAACCTCCTCGAGCTTTCGCCGTGTCTCCGCGTCCTCGCACCAGACATAAGCCCCGCGCAACGGCCGGGTGAGCAAGATGCGGTAGGCGCGAATCAACCGCTCAAGCAATTCCTTCGACGCTGCGCCAAATCGCCCCGCAAATCGTTCCTTTTGAGCCCGGCCTAGGGTTCGTTTGATGGCCGTCTCGTGAATGTTCCCGATCTCTGGCACCCACCGGTCGGTTCGCCAGACCAGGTCGTTGAGCCAGAGAAGTCCCACATAGTCAAAATCAAAGCCACGGGCGACGTACGGACAGCCGACTTCGGCGAGCGGGTTTGCGTGCATCGCACTTCCAGCCGGAGCTTGAACCCAAAGCGTGTAGTCCATGTCTGGCGCGAAGTTCCATGGCTTGACCCAAAGGGCTGGCTTCCCTTCGCGTTCGCAAGGGATCCGGAAGTCCATGAGTTGAGGCGGCGCGAGGTGGGGAGGGTTGATGTTCTTGGTGCGCCACTCACGACCGTATGTCGCCAATAGCCGCGCAGTTCGGCCCTCTGCGAGGTGTGATTGCAGGCGGGCTTCCAGGTCGAAAGGATCGCCGACCAATTCGATCGAGAATCCGCGACGACCTGAAGTCTTCCATCGAGGCGTCCCCGGCTGACCCGACTTGAAAAGTTCCTGGATCCACTCCACGTACTCCTTCGAACCGGCGCAACGAAACTGCGCGCCTTCGAGTGAAACCCGCGGCGCGACTTCAGCGCCCCATTCTCTTGCCCATCCTTCGATGGACTCGGGAAGCGTCGTCTCGTTGTCCCGAAAGCTCTGTCGCGAATCCATCAGGAACACGCTCAGACGGGAGGCCCTGATGATGTGCCAAGCTTGGGGGCCGGCATGCATCGTCCAGCCCGACTGGGGAACGCCCTCGGCCCCTGGCGCGGTCGGATCGATGAGGGCATGGGCCTCGTCGACGATGGAAACGGCTAAGTGATTGTCAGGCAGGGCCGGGATCCCGCCCTGGGCTGCGAGCACTTGAAGGTTCTGCTTCCACTTCGAGATTTCGATTTCCTTCCCGGCCTCTCGGTGCTTCTTGATCCAGAGCGGAGTCAGGCCCGGGTTGAATTTGTTCGCAGGCAAGACGAGCCCCTTCGCTGCAATCTGGTCAGTCGCCTGCATGAAGAGATTCATCCAGTTGCTCTTCTGCGAACCCGACGTCGTGACGAAGGCGATGTTTCCCGTAATTCTTTCGTCGAGGGCGAGTTCGGCCCACAGTCTTGCTCCGAGGACCGACTTGCCTGAGCCCGGAGGTCCTTCAACCACCATCACCACCTTCTTGTCCGGCGCGGCGCAAAGGAGTTTGTCAACTTCAGCTAGGACCAGTTGCAACCCCTGCCGTTGACCGTCCACGAGAACGAACTGTGGCAAGGCGCTTCCAGCGAGAAGTCTTGCAACGTTCTGAACGAGACCTCGATCCTGCTGATACACGCCATTTTCGAATTCGCGAGCCCATGCCTCGTCCGGCTTTCGAAGCTTGCTGCGAAGAAATGCGGGAAAGCGTTCGCCCAAGTCTTGGGGACTTGCGCTGAAATACGGAAAGTCTCGAACGAGCCTGACGTGTGGCTCGAGTCCGTAGGCCTCGACTTGTTTTGAATTTGTGAACAGGACACAGCCTGAAATGTCGGCGGACTTGTCGATGACTGCGCTGTGAAATGCTCGGAAATACTCGACGTAGCCACGCACCTGCTCACTAGGGTGGAGGACCTGCTGCCCGTTGTGCCGGATGAGGCCTGACCGAACGCCGGGCAAGTCGCCACTGGTCGACCAGTGCTTGAGTTCAACGACCACAGCCGATGGCTTCCCGTGACCGGCACCGAGTAGGACCAAGTCGCTCCAAGAGGATGAAGCGGGAAGACGGTACTCGAGGCTTAGCGACCCATCGCTTCCGCCGAGCTTGATGTGAAATCCACCGAGGTCAGAGTCTTTCAGGGAAGCCGCTACACATGGGAGGGATTCAGTCCAAGCGTACTTCTCGTCATCGCCGAAGCGACCCGTTTCCCGCTGTAGCCTTCCGACCAGCGTGTCGATATCCCGCGTGGCAAGACGTTCGAACTCACGGATCGTGAACAGCAAGCTACAAGTCCTCCAGCGCTCAGGGTCGCTTACAGAGAGTACCTCGTTCAGCTCAAGTGATTCAGAACTGGGCGCAGCGCCGCGGATGAGGCAGTTGACGACGGAGTCTTGCTAGGGACTTCGAAAAGGCGCGTCGCACTTCAGCGCGAAGTGAGTCATCGACCTCGTGCCGACAACGAACATCGTTGGCTACGTTGTAGCCCGCTTCACGCAAGTCTTCGGCAAGCGCGCATTCCAGAGCGGCCATTCGGTTTCGACGTGGTACGTGCCGCTTCATGTTAGTTGCCTCCCGCAAGATCGGGCCATGCGCCAAGAGCCTGAAGGAGTGACAACAGTCCGGCTTCAAACCTGTTGTGCTCAAGATGTGCTTCTTCAACATGTTGCTGTTGTCGGAAGATCCGAGGTGCTGACCCATCCGCACGAAAGGCGATTGCGCGTTCGGGGAGGAGCTGTCGCCTGTTCGGCCGACGTAGTAGACCAACTCTTGCCCAGGTCCAGGATTCACTTCCCAGACGTACAGCCAGAATCCTCTTCGAAGGAATCGGGCGGGAAAACCGACTTCGATGACGCTGACGATTTGACCGCTCCCGAAAGTTGTTGGACGAAATCTGCGCGCGTTCCTCACTTCCGGGGACTGCCTCTTCGTCTACGGCACGCTACCCCGCCTGCGCTCCATCCACTCTCCCCGCTTTCCCGTGATCTTGCTCCGACGCTTCGGGACTCCCGCTCGGATGATTGTGCGCGAGGATAACTGCGGCGGCCCCTTCCTTCAAAGCGGCGCGGGCGACTTCTCCGGGGAAGGCGCCCTTCGACTCGCTCCCTTCGGTCGCTCGCTCAGGCTGGAACGGCGCGGTCGACGGTGCCGCGGGAGAGGAGGGCGGTTTTGACGACGCGGTGGCGGGATTCCCCTTCGACTCGCTTCGCTCGCTCAGGGTCTTCGAGAGGGAGGAGGGCGGCGACGGAGGCGGTGCGGGCGGCGAGGAGGGCGTCGGCGACGGCGGGGCCGGCGCCGGGCACGGCGAGGATGTCGGCGCGCTGGGCGTCGAGGAGGCGGCCGAGGCTGCCGCCGAAGGCCTTGAGGAGGGCGCGGGCGAGGGGCTTGACGTCGCGGCCGCGGATGGCGATGCCTAGGAGGAATTCGAGGATCTCGTAGTCGGCGAGGGCGTCGAGGCCGGCGCGTTCTAGACGCTCGCGGAGGCGCTGGCGGTGGCCGGCGGCGGGATGGCGGGGGGTGGTCGTGGTCCTGGAGGGCATTGGTGTCGAGCAGTCTGTCGGCTTCGGGCAGACGAATCAAGCCGCTGACTCATCTCGCGCGAGTCACCGAACTCCGCGGAGGACGACCGCTCCCTTGAAGCCCTTCGACGGATTGCACTTTGCTGACTGCCCCTTCAGAATGTGGGCCAGGTAGTCGATGAGGAAGGAAATGGGAAACTCTGTACTGCGCGTCGAAGTCAAACCCGAGCTCCTGCGCTGGGCCCGGGAGCGGTCCGGGCTGGACGCCGAGGAGCTTTCGCAGCGGGTGCCACGCTTCGGCGAGTGGGAATCCGGAGCGTCGCTACCGACCTTGCGCCAGCTGGAGTGCTTCGCGAAGGCGACTCGTACGCCGGTCGGGTTCCTGTTCCTGTCTGCTCCTCCGGAAGAATCGGTGCCGATTCCCGATTTCCGGACGATGGAAAACCGGCAGATGGGACGACCTTCGCCCGATCTGCTCGAGACGATCTACATCTGTCAGCAGCGCCAGGAATGGTATCGCGCGTTCTGCAGTTCGATCGGGGCGGAGGCGCGGACCTTCGTGGGCACTGCGAAAGTGACGAGCAGCGTCGAGAGCACGGCTGCGGAGATGCGTCGGGTCCTGCGGTTCGACCTCGAAGAACGTCGGCGCATGGTGAGTTGGACTGATGCGCTGAGGCGATTCATCGAGCTCGCCGACGACCTGGGTGTCCTCGTCATGGTGAGCGGAGTCGTCGGAAGCAATACCACGCGCAAACTGGACCCCGAGGAATTCCGGGGATTCGCGCTCGTTGATAGTCTCGCGCCGCTGGTGTTCCTGAACGGCGCCGACACCAAGGCGGGGCAGATGTTCTCGCTCGCCCATGAATTGGCGCACGTCTGGTTGGGAGAAACGGCCCTTTCGAATGATCGTCCGGTTTCGACTCCCCGGAATCGTGCCGAGGCCTGGTGCAACAGGGTCGCCGCCGAGTTCCTGGTTCCGCTGGCATCGTTGAAGAAGGAGTACGACCCGAAGGCCGACCTCTGGAAAGAAGTCGCGCGGCTGAAGGGGGTCTTCAAGGTGAGCAGCCTTGTCATTCTCCGTCGAATCCACGATGCCGGTGGGTTGACGGAGAGTGCACTGTGGAAAGCCTACAAGAGCGAACTCGCCCGTCTTCTTGCCACGCCGAAGTCGAGTGGCGGCGATTTCTACCTGACCCAGGCGGCGCGCGTCGGGAAACGATTCGCCCGCGCCCTGGTGTCGCAGACGCTCGAAGGCCTGACGCTCTACACGGAAGCCTTTCGGCTCCTCGGGTTTTCGAAGCTCGCCACGTTCGAAAAACTCGGCGACAGCCTCGGAGTCGTTTGATGCCGTATCTGCTCGATACGAACGTTTTCATCCAGGCCACGAAACTCCACTACGGGTTCGACTTCTGCCCCGCGTTCTGGGATTGGCTCGTGCACGAGAACGCGGCAGGCAAGGTCTTCAGCATTGAAAAAGTCGCCGACGAACTTGAATCCGCCGGCGATGACCTGTCGGAATGGTCAAGGACCCGTGGAGCAGGTCTCTTTCTCAAGCCCGACCCGGCGCTTCGACAGGCGTTCGGAACCGTAGGAACGTGGGCCGCGGCCCAACAATTCGACCCGGCGGCCGTGAACACATTTCTGCAGGTCGCGGACTTCTACCTGGTGTCGCATGCTCTTGCACGTAACTACACCGTCGTGTCGCATGAAAAACCGGAGCCCTTTGCGAGAAAGGTCATCAAGATCCCCGACGCGTGCCTCGGCGTCGGCGTGAAATGCATGACTCCCTTCCAAATGCTGAGACGCGAGAAAGCGAAATTCGTCCTCGGCAAGATTGTCTGAAAGCCACGCTTCGACCGAAATCTCGAAGCACGTACCGGGCGGTGTGAGAACTCGATCGGGCCGCACACCGCGACGATGCCGCAGACCATGAGGGTGTGCGGGCAGGCGGGCGAAAAAACCGGTAGCGCCGCAGTCAATCGCGGCGCTACCGGATCATGACCTACTTCACCCCGAACACCTTCGCCAGATCGAACGCCGCTTCCACCCCGACGATGAACGTCAGCCGGTCGTTCGGGTAGCCGACGACGTCTTCGTAATCGCGGCTGAAGAGGTTCTGGATGCCGCCGAAGACCCTCAGATTCCTGTCCAGGATCCACCACTCTGCGGCGAGGTCGAGCTTGAGGTAGCGGCGGTTCTTGACGCGATCGGCGGGCGCGGGGAAGTCGTAGAAGATCACGTCGTCGCGGCGGCCGACGAACCTCGTGCGGATCGAGGCCGAGACGCGCGGGTGGTCCTTTTGATCGGCCTTCGGGATGCCGTCCTCGTAGTTGAGCTGGAACGCAGCCCCGGCGAATCCCTCGTGGTCCGGCCGGCGGATGAGCGGCTGGCGCTCTTCGAAGGTGACGGAGGTGATGCTCGAGTGCGTGACGCGCGTCCGCTGGTAGGTGTAGCCGGCGTCGAAGCGCAGCCAGTCGACGGGCTTGACGGCGACGGCGACTTCGACGCCGCGGGCGAGCGCGTTCCCTGCGTTCTGGAACGCCGGCGTGCCGCCGGTGAACTGGACGAGGCGGCGCATGCGGTTTTCGAAGAAGGTGACGTCGGCCAGGAGGAGGTCGGAGCAGAGGCGCTGCTCGATGCCGATGTCCCAGGTGCGGGACATTTCCGGGCGGAGGTCGTCGTTCCCGAGGAAGAACGGGTTCGTGGAGAAGACCTCGACCATCGTCGGCGTTTTGATGCCGTTGGCGATCGAGGCGTGCGGCCTCGTGCCGGTTTCCTTCACGTCATAGGTCACGCCGAGCTTGCCGGTGTACCCGGTCCGGTACCCCGTGCTCTGGTCGACGCGCCCCGACAGCACGACTCCCAGCCGGTCCCAGGCCTCGAGCTTCGCCTGCGCGAACCCGCCGCGCGACTGCCGGCGCTCGTTGATTCCAAGCCCTGCGGAGAACGAGTCGGACGTCACCAGCTCTTCCCGGGCCCATTCCGCTCCGGCGCTGAGCACCAGTTTCAGATTCTCCCGGTCAAACACCGCCCCGTCCGTCTGCGCCCCCAGCCGCGTCCGCTCGAACTTGCTCTGGCTGTCGTAATCGAACGAGCCGAGGCTGTCGAAGCGGACGTCCTCGTCGAAGCGCCCCGCGCGAACGGACACGGTCCAGCCTTCCATGATCCGCTGCACGAGCTCCAGGCCGAGCACGAAATGCGTCGCGCGCTTCTCGCCGTTGCGATCCTCCCACGCGAACCGCGGGCCGGGATCGACCGCGAACTGGTCGGCGCGCTCGACGGCGAACCGTGCCGTGGCGCGGATCGTCGTGTGCTTCCCTAGCGCGTAGTCGAACCTCCCGACCGCCGTGGAGTTGTCGTAAGTGCTGTGCGAGAAGCGGCCGTTGCTGCGGTCGTAGCGGGAAATCGCGAACGTGAACCCGTATTCGCTCGTTCCGGTTTCGAAGCTCAGCTTCTCCCGCCAGACGCCGTATCTCCCGGCTTCCGCCGAAATGCGCGCGCGCGGCGAGCCTTCACCGCGCTTCGTGATCACGTGGACGACGCCGCTCATCGCGTCGGCGCCCCAGACGGACGACCCGGCGCCGCGCACGATTTCCACGCGGTCGAAGCCGTCGGTCGTAAACCAGGCCAGATCGATCCCGCCGCCGTCCGAGTTCACCTCGACGCCGTCAACGAGCACGAGGGCGTGATCGCTTTCGCCGCCGCGGATGAACAGGGAAGTGAGCCCGCCCTTCCCCGCGGTTTCGGCGATATGCACGCCCGGCGAAAACCGCAGCGCTTCGTGCAGATCCTCCTGCTGGCGAACCTCGATTTCGCGCTTCGAGACGATCGTGTAAGTCTCGGGCGCCAGCCGCTGCTCGACCTCCATCCTCTCCGCCGTCACAACCACCCCCTCGCCCGTCCGGGGCTTTTGCTCTTCCTTCTCCTTCACCTCCTCCTTCTTCTCCTCCTTCTCCTTGCCGTCCGCTTTCACTTCTTCTTTCTTCTCCTCCCCCCCCGCCTGCGCCCACCCCACCGCCGCCATGACCACCCACGCCATCACGATCCTCATCACGACCTCCCGACTACGGGCCGGAGCAAAAAAAATCTCCGCATCCCCCTTTTCAGGGAGATACGGAGATGTTCGCCCGTCTTCGACTCTCCGAGCGGCGCGCGCCTCTTTTCCGGAAGCGACGCCTCGCCCCGGTACCCGGGGACGATGTGCACAGACAGGTCTTCTGGCTCCCGGATCGCACTACTCCCCGGCCTTCCCACCCCGCGCGGCTCTCCGGCCTTCAGCCGAGCATTGGGGCAGTGGCGTTCGGGTTTCGTCCCCGGTTACAGCGGCGGGACCGCCGCGGAGTTGCACCGCGTTCCCTTGACTGTGCGGGAGGGACGGTAGGACGATGGCGCACGGGCGTCAACGAATCGGAGCGCCGGATGTCCGCTGAAGCCAAAGGGGAATGCGAAGCGCTGAAGATCGCGCGCGCGACGGTGACCAAGGCGAAGCTCCGCTTCCCCAAGGTCCCCGCGGAGCTTCAGGGCGTGTTCTTCAAGTACCGCAACTGGTGCTGGGGGTCGCTGGAAACGCCGATCGCCGACCCGTACGAGTACGATTTGTGGGGGCGGCGGATTCTCGAGGAGCACACCGATTTCGGACGGCGCGTCCGCCGTCGCGGGCTCGGCAATCTGGTGATGCTGGGGCAGGGCGGCCACGGGGAGAACGCCATGGCGCTGACCTGGGTGCTCGTCCGCCGCCCGCTCGAGATCGTCCTTCAGCTCACCCAGGGAGACGACCGCACGGATCCGGCGGCGGCGCGCAAGGCCTGGGACCATGCCATCGCGGCCTGCGACGAGCTGCTGGATCTTGTGGAAGCGGGAGACCCGTCGCCCACGCGCCCGCTCGGACGCGAATTCGACCGGTTCGTGCTGTGCGGCTCGGATTTCTACGGCGCGGGGAAACTCGAGGATTTTGGCGAGCTGGCGCCGTATGACCCCTCGGCGCCGCCGGCGCCGCCGCTTCCGCCTTCGACTTCGCTTGGCCCGCGCGTCTTCATCGGCAATCCGAAGATCGTGATTCCGGCGGCGCTCGAGAGGGCGCGCGCGTGCCGGAAGGCGGGGAAGAACCCTGCGGCGCCGTGAGGGCCGCCGGTCAGAGCGCGCGCAAAAATCACGCGCGTCAGGCTGCCGAGGCGACCCGATGAGCGAAACGAAGGCCTCGACCGCTTCCTGGTCCGAACGCTTCCAAAGGTCACCTGCGTCGCCTTCTGGTCCGCCATCGCCGGCCAGCCTGGACCGGAAGCCGATGAATTACGACCCTGAGAACGTGAGCAACGGTCGCCCGGAGGCGTGCGGCGTCGGCCCGTCCGGCGCGCCCCGATTGCCCCGGTTCTTCACATCCGCCTCACGCGCGCGCCGGATGGGCTGACGTCGCGCGCCGCAGGGCGATTGTTGCTAGCGTTCTCAGCTTCAGGGTTTCTTGCGTCCCCGCGGGGCCGAAGCGTCCAGGCAGGCGCAGATATCCTGGTGAAGCGCCTGCGCCGAGGCGTAGCGAAGTTCGCGGTGGGCGGCGAGCGCCTTCACGGCGATCGCCTGGATACCCGGGGGGCCGGCCGGACCGTCTGCGGGCGACCTCAGGGTAAGAATGCTGTGGAGGATTGCGCCGAGGGCGTCGAGGTCGGTCGCGATTTCGGGTCCCGCCGGGCCGGCCGCCGAACGCGCTGCGCCCCAGTCTGCGATCAGGAGTTCCCCGTTGTCGCCGACGAGGATGTGCGCGGGCTTGAGGTCGCGGTGGACGACTCCCTTTGAATGCGCGTAGGCGACGCCAAGGCAGAGAGTGCCGAAAACCCGAAGGAGCTTTTCGAGCGACCACCGCTTTGCAAGCGCCTTGTCCCCGCTCGCGATGTCCCTGAGCATGGAGCCCAGGTCGCGGCCCTTGAACCGCTTCAGGAAAGGCGCGACGCCCGCCTCGCCGGGTCGGGGGACGAAGCGCAGGGCGAGCTCCTGCGGGAGGTCGTTGAGGAGTAGTTTTGCGGCCTCGTCCGCGTCGATGGCGGGGTCCCAGGCTTCGAGGAGACGTCCGATCCCGGCGCCGGACCCGGACCCCATGGGAGCCATGCGGACGCCAGAAGGCACGCGGACGGCGGAGCCGCTGGGCCGGAGCGAGTCCAGGGCGCGCGCGGCGCTGCCTGCATGCAT
>WSZJ01000246.1 GCA_009773755.1 Planctomycetota bacterium
TCCGCCTCGCCGAGACTCGACAGAAGCGCTTCTTCCTGCGCGACGATCCGGTCGACGTCCGCCGTTTTCAGGGCCACCAGTGCGTCGCGCTTCTGCGAGAGCAGTACCAGCAACTCGCCGTAAAGTCGCGCTTCGTTCCCCAACGCCGTGATCAGTGTGTCCATCGTGGCTCTCCGTTTATCCCCGTGTGTCCAGGCGGGAACCGAGCTGCTCCTCGATCATCTTCGCGATGCCGAGGCCGCCGCCCTCCGCCATCCGCTCCGCGAGCAGGCCGTCCTGCATGCCGCGGAAAACCCGCTCGCCGCTTCCGCCGTGAAAGCGGCTTCCTTCGTGCACGCTTTTGCGCATCGTGCGCAGCATCAGCCCGTGAAAAAATCCTTCGAACGCGACCGCCGCGCGATGAAGGCTCGCGTGATCATTCGTTCCCATCGGAGCGACCCCGTTCATTCCGTTTTCCTTTCGTGGCCGTTCACTCACGACTCCCGACTCACAACTCCCAACTGCGGTTGGTTACCTCACTATGAGTTTGGCTTTGAGCGCGCCGGCGCCGTGCAGCAGCTTGATCAGGTCGATCACGTCGCCGGCCGTCTCCTGCGTCGGAGACAGCGTGTCGAGAACTTCGTTGAGCAGCACGGGCCCGTCGGCGTGCGCCGGCCGCGCCGATTTCGGGTCCGCCTTCCCCGGCACTTCGATCACGATCCGGCCCTTCTGCACCCGGCACGGGAGCACGCGGACTTTTCCGGTGATCGCGTAGGTCTTTTCGCGCTCGTTGATCACGACCGTCGCTTCCGGTTCCTCCTGCGAACCGATCTCGACCGTCATCCCGAGCACTTCTCCGACGAACTGCACCGCGTCGCCGCGGCCCTCGGCGCCGCGCTTCTGCGTCGCCACCCTCACGCGGACGTGGCCTGCGTCGATCGACTGAGCAAGGTCGCCGTCGGCGTTGTAGAGGGCGGGGAAGCGGTTGTTGATGGCGTCGGCGACGCGCGAAGCGACGTTGAAGTCGGGCTGCTTCAGCTTGAAGACGACCCAGCCGGCGTCGAGCGCCTTGAGGAAGTTGTCCTGGGGGGCGAGGCGCTGGACGATCGCGCCGCCGGGGATCGAGCCGACGGTGGCCGTTGCGACATCCGAGCCGAGGACGAGCGGGCCGCGGGCGATCGCGTAGACGGTCGGGTCCTTCGAGTGCGGCTTGGGGCCGTACAGGAATGTCTGGGTGAGCGAACCGCCCTTGAGATTCTTGGAATCGTTCAGCGCGCTGACGATGACGTCGATTTCCGTGCCGACGGCCTGGAAGGCTTCCAACCGGGCGGCGACGGCGACGACGGCGACGTTGCGCGCGTTGATCTCCCGGTCGCTGACGGTGACGCCGTCGCGGTTTTCCATGAACGAGCGAAGCCGGGCGCGCACGGAGTCGGGCGAATCCCCCGTTCCCGAGAGGCCGGTCACAAGCCCGATCCCCTCGATTTCGTTCACGTCCGCGCCGCTCACGCCGGCCAGGTCCTTCACGCGCACGCGATCCTGCGCGCCCAGAAACAATGCCTGGGACAGGACCGTCGCGAAGACGAGATTCGTCAGTTTCACCATCCGGCAGTTACCGCTCATTCGATTCTTCTCCTCTTGCCTGCCCGCCCGCCCGCCTGCCCGCTTGCACTTGTCAGAACGGCCACAGCACCTCAATCAGCCACGAGAAAAACCCGCGCTTGCGCGAATCGTTCACTTCTCCTTCGCCCGTGCGCCGGATCTTCACGTCGGCCACCTTGTCCGTGCTGATCGTGCGGCTCGTGCTGATGTCGTCCGGCGCGATTTCGCCGGTCACCGTCATCGTCACGGTTTCCTCGTTGATCTGGACTTCCTTGCGCGCGGCGATGACGAGGTTGCCGTTGTCGAGCACCTCGATGACCTTCGCCGCCACCGTGAACACCACCTTGTTCGAGCCGGTCGTCGCGCCCTTGTTGTCGCGCTCGTAGTCCGCGCGCCCGTCGATCTTGAGATCCTCCCCGACGCTCGCCTTCAGGTCCGGCAGCCCCGAACCCTTCCCCGTCATGTGCACGAAGTCGGTCAGCGCGGCCACCAGCGCCGTTTCCTTGTCGATCTTCGTGTCGGCTTTGGCCGAGGCGAGGGAATTCTCGTTCACCGAGATCTTCACGATGTCGTTCACCTTCCACGTCGGTTTCTCAGGCGCGTACGGGCTCGCCGTCTCGTCGCCAAGAAGTCCGTCCGCGGCCACAGGCACCGCAATCGCCAGCGTCACAACCATCGATTTCCAGTTCATTTCCCTTCCTCCACGGCGTCCCCGGCGCCCGGCCCGGTAACGCGGATGCGGAACTCCTTCTTCGAATCCGGGTTCTTCACGCGGATCACGTCCCCCGCGCGCCCTTCCTCCATCGCCACCACCGTCCGCCTCGCCGCCGCACGCCCGCCGCCGCTCGTCACGACCACCTCGTCGCCTCGCAGCACCAGCGGGCCGGCCCGAAGCGCCTCCGCCACGATCGCCGCGTTCTCCGCGACGTCCGAGGCCATCACGCGGCCGATCACGTCCATCTCTTCAGCGAAAACGCCCGCTTCACCGGCGGATACGTCCGCGATCGCCACGTCCGTCGACACCACCCGGTGCCCCGCGCGCATCGCCCGCCGCGCCACCACGCCGCGCCTCGTCCCGCGCACCGAAGCGCGCGCAACCCACACCGCGCTGTCCGAATCCCCGACGTTCACGAAGATGCGGAAGCGAGCCTCGCCGAGCCACCAGGCGTCGGCCGGCTTCACCGCCGTGATTTCGACCCTCGCGAAATTCGCGTCCGCCGGCGCGTCGAGTTCCAGCACCTGCGCGGTGACCGCGGCGCCGGGAAGCGCCTTCCGTGCCGCTTCGGCGATCGCCCGCCCCGCGATCTCGCGGAACCCGTCGAGCCCCGGACGCGGGTCGGCGTCCGCGCCGCGCACGAGGCACTCGCCGCAGACCGTGACGGCGCGAAGCGAAACTCCTGCCTTGCGCAGCTCGAGCCGAACCTGTTCCGCCGTGACTTCGCGCGTCTCGCCCTTCGCGGGCGCCCGGCCGAGCCAGACCTGCGGAAGCGATTCCCCGCGCACGTCGGCGACGTCCGAAAGCGCCACATACCCCGACGCCACCCGCGATTCCGGCTTGAGCGCGACCGTCGTCGCCGCGGCGGCGGGAGAAGCGAGGGCGAGCAGGATGGGGAGGAGGCGCTTCATTTATCTGCGCAGGTTCGCAAGCCGCTGCAGCATTTCGTCCGCGGTCTGAATCGTGCTCGAGTTGAGCTCGAACGCGCGCTGCGTCTGGATCATCTCCGTGAGCTCGCGCACGCTTTCGACGTTCGACGCTTCGAGAAACCCCTGCTGGATGATGGCGCGCCCGTTCGTGCCCGGGGTGCCGACTTCCGGCGAGCCGGACGCCGCCGTTTCGAGGAAGAGGTTTTCGCCGATGCCGAGGAGGCCTTCGGGATTTGCGAAGCGGGCGATTTCGATCTGCCCGATGTCGACGGGGGTGGTGGGGTTGGCGGGGTCGAAGCCCTGCACGAGCCCGCTTTGCGAGACGGTGATCCGGGTGACTTCGGCCGGCACGCGCAGGGAGGGCTCGAAGAAGAGTCCCTGGTTATTTACGAGGTTTCCGTCGCGGTCGCGATGGAAGGTGCCGTCGCGCGTGTATCCGATCGTGGCCCCGTCGACCTGCCGGACCTGGAAGAACCCGTCGCCGTCGAGCGCCAGGTCGAGTTCGCGCTCGGTGGAAGACATGGGCCCCTGCGTGAACATCCGGTCGGTGCCGACGAGCTTCACGCCGTGCCCCATCTGGATCCCCGACGGGAGCTGACTTCCCGAGGCCGCGCCGGTCCCGACGCGGCGGACGTGCTGGTAAAAAAGGTCGTGGAAGTTCGCACGCATCCGCTTGTAGCCCGTGGTGTTGACGTTCGCGAGGTTGTTCGCGATGACGTCGATCTGGGCCTGCATGGCGGTCATTCCGGTGGAAGCGGTGCTGAGGGCGCGGATGGACATGTGTGGTTCCTCTGTTCCTTGCTTTGAAAGAGGCCTTATCTGCCGACGTTTCTGTGAAATCTCGCAGAAACGTCGGCAGATACGGCGCCTTCATCTACGCCTGCAACCTCCCGACCTCATTCGCTGCTTTTCCCAGCATCTCGTCCTGCATCCGGAGCGCTTCGGCGTTCATTTCGTACGCCCGCATCGCCGCGATCATCGCGGTCATTTCCCTGACCGGCTCGACGCTCGCCTGCTCCAGCGCGCCGGGCACCACTTCGACGGCCGTCGCGGTGCGGGGCCCTGCGCCGCCGGCGTCGCGGAACAGCGCGTCGCCGATTTTCTCGAGCCGCGACTCGTCGTCGAACGCCACGACGGCGAGGGCCGCGATCACGCCCTCGGGACCCACGACTTCCCCGCGTCCGTTTACTTCGACGCGCGGAATTCCCGCGAGCGAAATCGGCGAGCCGCCTGTCGAGAGGACCTCGCCGCGTCCGTCCGAGGTTGAAAGCCGCCCGTCGGCATTCACGCGGAAATCCCCGGCCCGCGTGTAAACCGTCCGGCCGTCCCGCCGCACCGCGAACCACCCCTCGCCCTGGAGCGCGAGATCGAGGGGTCTTCCGGTGACAAAGGCGGGCCCGGGCTCCCGGTCCCACGCCGTCCGGTCGAGCGCCAGCCCCGGCACGCTCCGTCCCGGCACGTCCGCGGCTCCCGAGCGCAGGAGCCGTTGACGGAACGAGACGAAATCCTTGCGGAAGCCGGCCGTGCGGACGTTCGCGAGGTTGTTGGCGATGACGTCGGCGCGGGCGTCCTCGGCAAGCATGCCGGCGGCAGGAATGTAGAGGCTGTTGCTCATTGCATTTCCTTAATGACCCGGGCTACGCCCGGATCAGAAGAGCCAGGCGGTTGCGGCGTTGACGGCGTTTTTCATGCGCTGGAGGAGCGACCGGTGCTCGAGCGATTCGTGGGTGCCGGCGACCGCTTCCCCGTATCCCGCCACGTCGGCGATTTCGACGACCCGCTCGATTTCGTCGAGGACGGCGTCGAGGTCGTAGGAGAGGTCGAGGGTTTCGGTGCGCATAGTGAAGCGGGATCCGGGATCGCAAGGGGTGTGCCGCGATTGCGAGGCACGGCATAAGTGGTTACCAGCTATTCACTTGTGAACATTGCAAATAAAAACATCGGTCTTCGCGCCGGCCTCTTCCGGCAGATTTCACCGGCAGTTCTCGCCGCCCTGACGAAAATCGCCACCCCGGTTAAACTCTCGGCCCGTGGAGGAAAAACAGCCCAGCGCCCTCGGCCGATGGCTTCTAAGGAGTGAAAAGCTGTTCCGGACCGACATGGTCTATGTGTTTCAAAGCAGCTTCTGGATGGGACTGGCCCAGGCCTTCACCATCGCCGCGACGTTCGCCGTCGGTGTCGCTACCACTCACTGCATCAAGATCGAAAAACTCGGGGACTACAAACTGGTCTTCGCAATGGGCGCGATGATCGGGGCGTTCTCCATGACCGGGATGTCGGTTGCGGTTACACGCGCCGCCGCCCGGGGAGAAGACGGGGCCCTGGCCTCAGGATTCTGGTCAAACCTTCTCTGGAGCTTCCCCGCCCTCCTTGTCGGCGTTCCCGTGGCCGCCTACTTCGGCAACAAGGGCAACTGGGACGTCGTCTGGGGACTCGCGGTCGCCGTTCCCGGGATCCTCATCCTCCAGAGCACGGAACTCGCCGGCGCGTTCCTGACCGGGAAGAAAAATTTCAAGCTCCACGCCCGCTTCGCCGGCCTTCAGTCGGGCCTCTCCTCGGGACTCCTGGCCGCCACGCTCCTGGTCACCCGGAACATCGTCCTCCTCACCGCCGTCTTCTACGCTTCCAACATCCTCATCGCCCTGCCTATCTACGCCTGGGTCGTCCGAAAATGCCGGCGCGAGGGCACTTCCCCCGACGGCAAAGCCGCCGTGAATTACGGCAAGCACCTCTCCGCCATGAACCTGCTCGGGACCATTTCATTCCAGCTCGACAAGGTGCTCGCCTGGCAGTTCCTGGGACCGATACCCACCGCGATCTACTCCTTCGCCATCGCCCCGCCGCAAAACCTCCGCGTCCTGGGCAAGAATTTGAGCGCCATTTCCCTCCCGAAACTTGCCGAAAAAGAACCGGCGGAACTCAAGCGCCTCGTGCCGCGCAAGGCGGTCGTGGTGCTGGTGCTGTCGATCGCCCTCATCGCGGCCTACGTCGCCGGAGCTCCGTACATTTTCCGGTGGTTCTTCCCCCCCAAATACATGGAGTGCGTCCCGTACTCGCGCTGGTACTCCCTCGTCATCCTGGGATTCCCCCTCGTCCTCTTCCAGAACAGCCTCATCGCTCACCAGGAAACCCGCGCCCAGTACGTCATCAACACGACGCTCCCGGTCTTCAAGACGATCCTCTACTTCGTGCTGATCCCGAAATTCCAGGTCTCAGGCATCGTCGCCTCCATCCTCATCACCGAGATTCTTCACTTCGTCCTTGTCCTGTGGTTCTTCTCGCAAATGAAGACTCCCGCGAAATCCGAGCCCCTTCCCGAAATCATCCCGGCCACCGAGGCATCGCTATGAGGATTTTCGTCGACCTCGGGGCGTACCGCGGGGACACCCTCGAACTCGCCATGCTCACCTGCCCGCCGTTCGACCGGTACTACGCCTTCGAGCCATGCGATGCGTCCTTCCGGACGATGGAGAAGGCCTTCAAGGGCCGCCCCGGCGTGGAGTGCATCCACGCGGCGGCGGGCACGGCAGACGGCACGACCAGGCTCTACCACCACGAAGACGCGTCCGGATGGTTCCGCCGGCTCTTCGCGAACGAAAACGCCGGTGAAGGGCACTCGACGATGGCCACCAAGACCAACGTCGATACGCGGTCGTTCGAAACCGTGCCCGTGGTCGACCTCTCGCGGTTTCTGCGGGAACACGCGAAGCCCGAGGATGAAGTGGTCCTGAAAGTCGACATCGAAGGGGGCGAGTACGACCTGCTGGAAAAGTTGCTCGCCGACGGCGCAATCGACCTCGTCGACAAACTCTACTGCGAGTGGCACCGCCACAAGATGCCTGTCGCGGAAGGCCGGCACGAAGCTCTGCTCGAGAAACTCGCGAAATCCGGCTACCCCCTGACGGGCGACAACGAGAAGGACGAGTTCCACCAGGTCGCGCGGAGCGACATGCTGCTCACCGTCGTCGTCGCGACGTTCAACCGGTCCGCCGTGCTCAAGCAGTTGCTGGACCACCTGAAGCGGCAGACGGACATGAACTTCGAAGTCGTCGTCGCGATCGACGGCTCGACGGACGACACGGAAGCGATGCTCGCGGAGTACAGGAAGGACGCGCCCTTCGAGCTGCGCTGGCTCAACACCGGAAAGACCGACACGTACGGCCTCGCGGAAGCGCGCAATCGCGGCATCAAGGACGCCCGCGGCCGCGCGGTCGTGATCCTCGACGACGACAGCTTCCCCGAGCCCGGCTTCGTCGCGGAGCACAAGAAGTCCGTCACGCGCAAAACCCTCACGGGCGGCATGCGCAACAGCGTCGTACCGGAAGAGAAGATGCGCCTGAAAATGCAGGAGTACTTCGAGGTCTACGGCGACTGCAGACCGCAGCGATTCCGCCCCTTCAGGAAGTACGCCGCCAACAAGTATGTCGTCGAGAACAACACCTGCATGCTCAAGGAGGACTGGGTCGCTTCGGGACTTTTCGACGAATCGATCACCAAGTACGGGGGGATCGGCCAGGAATTCAACCGCCGCCTCATCGGACTCGACTACCGCTACCAGTTCAACCCGCGCGCGGGGATCATCCACCATACGGAGTTCAAGCAGAACGAGCAGTACGAGAAAATCAGCGGGGACGAGGTCTGGAAATTACCGGCGGGCACGGTCAACGTAAGCGCGACGCGGGGGTTCCTGAAAAAGTACGTGCCGCCGGTTTACTGGCTTCTGAAGTGGATCAAGAACACGGTTGAGTACCGTTCATGGCGGCGTTGACGGAAATCGCTGAAAAAACAAATGCAATGAGCGGTCGAGGGGGTCTCAATCTAGCCTGATTTCGTCCCGCCGCCCAGCTCGCGGGCCACGGGCGAATCGCTCCCCTTCCCGCCGGTCGCCGGCAAATCGCTGCCCCGCTGCGGCTGGCGCTCGCCCTGCGGCGGGGTGGGTAGCGGCGGGCGCGCCGGGTCCGAAGGCCGGC
>WSZJ01000247.1 GCA_009773755.1 Planctomycetota bacterium
GAGGCGCCGGGCAAGCCGGGCGCGCCGGGAGTGGGCGCCCGCCGGCCGCAGCCGCCCGCGCTGGAACCCAAGCAGCAGCCGCTTCCCGTCGTCGTCGCGGCGCCCGACATGCTTCCGAGCCTGCCGTCCGACGCGCGCGTCGCGCCGTATGGCGAGGGCTTCGCGATCCTCGAATCGGGCGCTTCGGGCGACCGCCTCGTCGGCTTCGACAAGGAAGGCAAGAACGCCGCGGAAATTCTCAACCCCGGCCAGAAAATCGACCGCTGGTGGCTTTCGGCGGACGGAAAGCGCGTCCTCTGGGTCGGCGGCGGGAAACTCTTCGCCGCGGCCGCGGGCTCGAAGGTGTCTGAGACGCTCGGCGAAGCGCCGATCGGCGCGCCTGCGGTTTCGCCCGACGGTACGAAGGTCGCGTTCGTGCGCGGCGGCAAGCTTGTCGTCCGCGCGCTCGGCGCTTCCGACGAGAAACTGATCGCCCCCGCCGACGGCGTCCTCCTCGGCGGCGCGGCCGCGTGGTCGCTTGACGGCAAGAAGGTCTTCACCCTCGTCGGCGCGACCGCAGACGAGCCGGACGGCATCGGCGCGGCCGACCTCGCCGGCGACGCCCCCACCGTCGTCCGCCTCACCACCGCCGCCAACGCCATCCTCTCCCGCCTCGCCCTCTCCCCCACCGGCCGCTGGCTCATGTTCGTCCAGACCGCCAAGCCCGAGCCCCGCCAGGCCGCCCTCCGCCTCTACTCCCCCGAAACCGGAGACATCCGCACCCTCGCCCGCGCTTCCGCCATCGACGACCCCACCTTCGGCCCCGACGGCACCCGCGTTTACTTCTCCGGCCGCGGCGCCAACGGTCTCTGGCAGGCGTGGGAAGCGGGGCTGGAGCCGAACAGCGCGACCGGCGACATTCCGGTGCGGCGGATTGTGGAAGAGGAAAACCGCCAGTTCCTGCGGCCCGTAGTCGGCCGCGATTCGAATCTTGGGTGGTTCATCCGCGAGGATGCGAACGGCAAGGGCGCGCAGGTCGGGCGCGTGAAACTCCGGTAAGGCGGGCTGGCGGAGGCTGCGGAGGCTGGCGAACGCTAACGACCTGGCCAAGTACCGGGCGAGCCTCACCATATACTGTGGTCAGAGGGCGAATCGCAGCGTCCGCCAGCCTCCGCAGCCTCCGCAGCCTCCGCCCCGCGTATACTCCGGTCGTCCCGCTACCGGAGACTCCCATGCTCTACCGCGCTCTCCTGTTCGCGCTTGCCGCCGCGATCCCCTGCCTCGCCCAGTCCGACGACGACATGCGCATCAGGCGGCCTCAGGACATCGATGAGGCGACATGGGAGCGGCTGAAGAAGAAATACGCGGACGAGAAGGAGGAGTTCGCGAAGTACCTCGCGGAGATGGACCGCTCGCGCGTGGACCTGCAGCGCGACCTGCCCGAGGACGTGCTCCGGAAAATGGAGACGCTCCGCAAGCTCTCCGAGGCGCAGGACGCGATCCGCCGGCCGCGCAGCGCGTTGTCCGAGGCGGTGGCGCTGAACTACATCGGCTTCCTGAACGCGACGTCGCCGCGGTTGTCGGGGCGGATCGTGGAGTGGGCGACGCCGGCTGAAGCGGATGTGGACAAGCTCGCGCCGGGAGACCTCGTGCGGGTCGGCGAGGGGACGTTCGGCCTCGGCGACCGCATGGAGCGCATGGACAAGGAGTTGGTCGACGTGGCGTTCGTCGGCTCGGGCGGCGGCAAGACCACGATGTTCTTTGAACTCGACAATGCCCGGCGCGTCCGATTTGAGAATCTCTCCATCGATTGTCACGACAGTGAGTGCCTCAACCTGCGCGAGGGCGGGTCTGTATGCCTTCGCAAGTGCCGGATTTCGAATTTCAACTCCGGCGCGGGCGGAAGCAACGCGATCTTCGGCGTCGGGGCCGTGCTGCTGCTTGAAGACTGCGAGTTCGAGGGGATGACCGGCAGGGCCGGACGGAACGGGGACAACGGCGGCGATGCGTTCGACCTGCGCGAGGAAAACCTCCTGTACCTGAGACGGTGCAACTTCGTGGACTGCGAAGAGATCGCGCGCGTGGGCTTTCCCGCCGCCGTCGAGAAATGCAGCGAGAAGAACGGGACGCAGTGGAACAGCGGGATTTCGGTTCATCCCGAAGGCCGGATTTTCGTGCGCGACCCCGGAGTCACGTTGAGGAACAACCCGCCGGCGACGGCGTTCGAACGCGCCACGGACGACCCGGAGTTCGTGAGATACGCCTCCGGCGAAATCCAGGAGATCGACGAGGTCTCACGCCGCGTGGCCGCGGCGATGGAAGCGCGCCGAAATCTCCCGTACTGGATCGGTCTGCTGCGCCATCCGGACGCGAAGATCCGGGAAAAGGCGGCCGCCCGCGTCGCGGCGCTGACGGGAAAGGAGCGGCCGAAGCCGCCCTCGACTCCGGCGGAAATCGACACCCTCATCGCGCGCCTCGACGCGGACGACGCGGAGAGCCGCGACAACGCCGAGGACGCTCTTCTGGCCGCAGGCGAGCCTTGCCGCGCGAAACTGACGGAAGCGACGCGTTCCGGCAAGCCGGAGATCTCCGGACGGGCGAAATCCATCCTCGCGCGGCTCGATCTGCGGAAGGAGATGGGCGCGGAGCTGGAATGCGCGCGGCTGCTGGACTGGTTCGAGAAGACTCGCGACCGGCTTCAGTGGGACGAGGCCGCGGGCCGGTACGTTGAGAAGAGGTGAATTTCATCATTCCGTTCCTAACAATCGCCCTTCGTCCCCGTTAGCACAGTTGCATGAACCGCGCTCAGACAATCGTGCATGCCGTCCTCATGCTCACCGGCCTCGCCGGGTTGGCCGGGCTGCTGGCCTCCTGGCGCGGCATCCGCGCCGAGCTCGCAAGCGTGCGCGCGGAGCCGGCCGTGCGGGCTGCCGGTGTCGTGGCGGCGCGTCCGACCGCGGGGGACACGTCTGCCGGCACCGCGGCGAATGCAGCGATCGCAGAAGAGCCTGAGGAAGAAGATCCGCTCGGAGACCTGGGCATAGAGGAAATGACGGACGCCCAGAAGCGTGAAGCGGTCCTCCGGATCTTCCGCGAGGGCGCCCTCAACAAAGGCGACACTGTCCATTTCCAGCGGTGGTCCCTCGACGACTTCGACCCGGACCTCGTCTGGAGCGTCGCCATGGAGCTCTGGCCCGGCCTGACGGATCCCACCGACCGCGAAAATGTCCTCTCGGAGCTCCTCGACGAAGACTCCCCGCACTTCCTCGAAGCCGTCGAGCTCGGGCGCACAGACACCGAAGCGAGCATCCGCAAGCGCGCCGCCTGGGACATCCTGCCGTACGCGCTTCAGAGCTTCGAGGGCGATCCCGAGGGCTGGCGCCTCTGGTCGGAGCGCATGAAGGGGCTGTCGCTCGAGGAGGCCTGCGCGCGGAGCGCCGAGGATCTGGTCGGGCGGCTTCGGGCGCAGGGACAGGCGCTGCTGGATCGCGATCCCATTTTCGACGTGTTCCTGCGCCCGCCCGAGGAGACGCGCGAGGCGCTGGCCCGGGCCGGGTACCTCGAGGCGCTCTCGCCGCTGATCCGCGCGGAGGACGCGGACGCTGCCAACGCGGCGCTATACAGCGCGAAAATGTGCCTGATGGACGACGAGTGGTTGCGCACGGTGGTGGCGCCGCTGCTCGCGCGGCCGGAGTGCTGTTCGGCGGCGACGTACCTGCTCGACGAGGCCGAAGGCGACTGGGCGATCGATGCCGTGATGCCTTGCCTCCGCAAGGCCGACTTCGACTCGGTTTCGGCCGCCGCGGCGTTCCTCGGGAGCCATCCCTCGTCAACTTCGTTTCCCGCGATGATCGAAGCGCTTCGCAACGCCACCAACGAGAGCAACGCCTGGGCCATCGGTCACAACGGCCTGGCGAAGGCGGCAGGTATTCCCTTCCACAGAAAACATGACGCCGCGTGGTGGAGCGCGTGGTGGGAAGAGAACAGATCGAAGTACGAGAAGAAGGCGGAGGAGGGGGAATGATCGCTGCGCGCCTCTGCCTTGTCGCTCTTGCCGCCGCGATCCTGGTGGTCGCGCGATTCCGCGCCCGCGATCTGCGGGCGCTCGAAGAGGCCCGGCGTGCGAGGACCGCGGCGAGCGTGGTTGCTGAAGCGCCGCCCGCGAAGCCCGCGGCGGATGCCACGCCGGCGGTCGCGCCTGCCGGGGACGAGCCGGCC
>WSZJ01000248.1 GCA_009773755.1 Planctomycetota bacterium
GCATCGCGCAGTCGTGCCAGGAGCGCGTCGACGGCGGGCGGCGGCTGTCCTTCGGGGGGCATGCCGGCTGCGCCCAGCGCCAGCGCGATGCTCAGAAGGGCTGCGGTTCCCGGTCGTAAGGTCAAGCGGGAGTCCTTTCAGGGCAACGGGTAACGGCGCGCGAGCCGAGGATTATAGCGGCCACTTCAAGAGTGCGTCAACGCGCGCTGCCGGGGCGAATCCGCTTGACTGGTTTCACCCACGTGTTACGCTTCATTCGCATGTGGATCGTAGAAAAATACGTCAAATACCTCATCGGGTTCGCGCTCCTCTGGGTGCTGCTTTTCGCCTACCGGAGTTGTGGATGCGCAAAGGTCGTCGGCAATTACATGTCGCCGAGCTACATCTCCGACCAGTTCATCGTGATCTGGATCGGCAAGAACAGGCCGCAGAGCACGGGCGGGCCCGTTGAGTTGAAAGACGTCGTCTATTTCTGGTGGAAGGTGCCGAACGCCAAGGAAGACGGCTACATGGCGCGCGTGGTAGGGCTTCCCGGCGATCGCGTCGGGATCAAGAACGGCGACGTGCAGATCAAGGGCGTCAACCTTCCCGAAGAATACCTGCGACCGGAGGTCATGTCCCGCGGGCAGAACATCCCTGAGATTGTCGTTCCGCGCGATTGCTATTTCCTGCTCTGCGACAATCGCCGGGATCCGAACTCGCCTGACAGCCGGCGCTTCGGTCCCATCCCCGTCAACGCCGTCTGGGGAAAGATCCGGAAATGAGCAACTTCCAGATCGACAAAGGCCGGGTCAAGATCGGCAAGTACTCGCTCTCGAACCTGGCGCTGGCCGAGGTCGCCGCTACCGTCCTGTTTTTCGTCCTCACCATCGTCCTCGGCTGGAGCGCCTACAAGGACGCGCGCACTTATTTCGCGTGGAACGGCGCGCTTAAGACCTATTCGAGCAACCTGGACCCGAGCGCCGACCTCGAAACCGTCGCCAAGAACCGGCCTGAGTTCGCGCCGGCGCACGAGCTGCGCGCGAAGATCTTCGTGAACTCCGGCGACGTCAATTCCGCGCGGTCCGAGTGCGACATCCTTCAAAGACTGGACCCGAACAACGAGGCCGCGACCGTCACCTCGGGCATCATCCTCCTCAAGACGTACGACAAAACCAAACAGGAACCCCTTCTGAACCAGGCCAAGGCGCTCTTCGCCTCCGCCAGCGCCAGCGCCGATGCGAAAGTCGGGCTCGGCCACGTCCTGATGCGGCAGGGAGACCTCGAGGGTTCATGGAAGTCCTTTGAAGCGGCGCTCACGACCGATCCGCCGTGCAGCCTGGACGGGATGACCGATCTCTACATCGGGCAGGCGGCGATTCATGTGAAGCGCGGGAACGCCTCGGCCGCGCGGGAGGCGTTCGAGAAGGCGATGTTCATGGCTCCTTCCTGGGACCGGGGGTACGCGAACAAGGCGTACCTGCTGGCGCGTCAGATGGCCGAATCGCCCGTGTTGGACCGGGAGAAATTCAAGCAGGCGGCGCAGGTGTGGACGGACTTCGCGACTCAGTTCGGAAACCTGTACAACCAGAACAAGGACGCGCGCGCGTACTTCAAGGACGCGTTCGTGACCTACATGGACGCTTTCGGGTGCCTCGCGCTGCGCTCGCTCGACGTGGGCGCCGCGTCCGGCAAGCTGAACCTGCTGCGAGGCATGGACTCGATCTCGAAGCGTCCGACGCTGAACTACCTCGCGACGCTGGCGCAGGTGGTCTACCACCCGTCGTTGACCATCGACGAGCGGCGGCTGTACCTCACGGAACTTTACACGGTGGCCAACCGGTCGTTTGCCGACCACAAGGATCTGTCACCGCGGGACAAGGCGGTCGTCCACCAGCTCATCGCCGTTCGCTATGCCATCGACAAGACGGACCTGAACGCGGGCGTGCGTGAAGCGGACAAGGCGCTGGATGAGTACAGCAGCTGTGGAGAAGAGCCTCACCTGAAGGCGATGATCCTGCGCGTAAAGGCGGCGTGCCTGTGGAGTTCGAAGGAGTACGCGAACCAGGCGGACAAGGCAGGCCTGGCACAGAAAGCGGTTGAGGCTGCCGAAGAGTCGCTAAGGGCGGAGCCCCAGCCGGACCTGGACGAGTGGCTGAAGACCATCAAGAACAAGTAGGACCGGAGAAGCGAGAAAACCATGAAGTGCGCGATCTGCGGATTCGACAACGAAGCACGCGAGGCTTACTGCCGCGCGTGCGGCTCCAAGGTCCAGGTCAACCTCTCGGAGGTCGAGAGCGACCTGATCGCGAAGTCCGACCGCCAGATGGAGGAGAGCACCGAAGGCGAAATCCGGCGCTGGCTCGTCGCGTCGATCTGTCTCTTCCTGGTCGTCCTGACCGCCAAGGTGCTCTTCGGTCCCGCGACCTGGCCCCCGAATTATGCGGTTCCCTCGATCGGGCGCGATGCGGACTACGCCACCTACACCTACGTCCACGACGTGCCGCTTCAGCCCGTTCAAGTTGAGATGCCGCCGCCTTAAACAGCAGGCGCTCCCTTGACTCCCGTCGTCGTCTTGCTCACGCCGGGGAAACTTCGTCCGGAGAGGCGCTCCCAGGTCTCGGCGAGCATGCCGCCCGTGGCGCTGATGGCGCGCCCCACGCGGCCTGCCGGGAGCGTCCAGCCGCCGACGGAGGTGCGGATGTCCCGGAACCCGGCGCGCTTCATGGCGAGCGCGATCGTGGCCGGTTCGAACTGCGAGAGGTGCCACGGGGGGTCGTAGAGGTCCAGGTCCTCGCGGAGGGTCATGAGGAAGCGGACGAGGGGGGCGGTGTGGGGCCAGCGGATGATGGCGAGGCCGCCGGGGCGCAGGAGGGCATGTATGCGGCCGAGAAAGCCGACGGGGTCGAAGACGTGCTCCACGACGTAGAAGGCGGAGACGACGTCGAAAGACGCCGGCGGAAACGGGTTGCCCTCGAGCGTTCCTTCGCGCACCTCGTGTCCCTTGGCTCGCGCCGCTTCGATCGCCTTCTTCGCGATTTCGAGGCCTTTCACGCGCCATCCGCGCGCGCGCATGACGTCGAGGAAGAACCCGTGGGCGGTTCCGACGTCGAGAAGGTCGCCGGGCCGGCCGGCGGCGTGGCGGTCCGCCTGGGTCGCGGCGCGCCCGAAGATGACCTTCATCATGCGTCCCCAGGCCTCGACGTCCTCGTTCTCGTCGGGGAGGTAACGCTGGTAGCACTCGACGAGTTTTTCCTGCGTGGGGCGTGGGGAGAGGAAGACGAAGCGGCAATGGGAGCAGCGGCGGTACTGGAAGAGGCCGCGGCGGTGTTCGGTGGCGGAGAGAATGGAACCGCAGAGGGAGCAGGGGACGCTGATCAGATCGGATTCTGTGAGGCCGTGGACTTTGCGGTGCATGGAGGAGCGCGAGTTTCGGAACCTGACGCGTCCGCAACAATAAGTATTGAGCATTGAGAATCGAGGTTTGAGCGCGTGAGAACGGCCACTCAATGCTCAACACTCAAACCTGAAGCCGTACAATCAGCGCATGACAGACCGGCTCTATCTCAACGACAGCTACCTGCTCGACTTCACGGCGAGGGTCCTCGACCGGCGCAAGGGCGCTGTGGTGCTCGACCGCACCGCGTTCTACGCCACTTCCGGCGGGCAGCCGCACGACACCGGGACGCTTGCGGGCGCGCGGGTCACCGGGGTCGAAGCCGACGGCGACGCGATTGTTCATACCGTAGAAGGAGAAGTTCCCGACGGCGAGGTCAAAGGCGCCGTCGACTCCGCGCGCCGCCGCGACCACCGCGAACAGCATCACGGGCAGCACCTCCTCTCCCGTGCGTTCATCGAGACCTGCGGAGCCGAAACCGTCTCGTTCCACCTTGGACCGGAGCGATGCACCATCGATCTCGCGTTGCGCGACCTTGCAGCAGGCGAAGCCGCTCGCGCGGAGGACCTCGCAAACCTCGTCGTCCGCGAGAACCGGCCGGTCGAAGTGAGCTTGCACTCTCCGGCCGAAGCGAAAACGCTCGGGCTGCGCAAGCTCCCCGAAGGGCTCGACCGCGTCCGCGTCGTCACCGTCCGCGATTTCGACCGGTGCGCCTGCGGAGGCACGCATCCGTCCCGCACCGGCGACGTCGGGCAGATCCGGCTCCTCGGTTGGG
>WSZJ01000249.1 GCA_009773755.1 Planctomycetota bacterium
GCGATGGCGGACCAGAAGGCGACGCAGGTGACCTTTGGAAGCGTTCGGACCAGGAAGCGGTCGAGGCCTTCGTTTCGCTCATCGGGTCGCCTCGGCAGCTGGGGTTTGCCTCCTTCAAACACCGGCAACCACGAAACGGATCGAATTTCGACGGAATGTGAGCCTCAGAGCGCGACGAAAATCACGCGGGTCGGGCGGAGTCGGCCGCGCATAAGAAAAACTCCTCAAGTCACCGGCACTCGGCCGACGCAGCCTGACGCGCGTGATTTTTGCTCGCGCTCTGAGCGGGTCCGGCGTCGATCAGCGTCCGTTCATCGCGCGGCAACGAGCACTCCGGTGTAGTTGTGCAGCCAGTTCCGCTTCCCCACCGGGGCGAATTCCGCGTTGCCGAAAAAGCCGATGAGGGGAACGTCGCCGAGGCCCCGGCGGATTTCGAGGACGTCGTGGTCTGTTTCGCCGTACAGGTTCTTGCCGCGGCCGCGGCAGTTGAAATAAAGCGCGAACGCCGGCCCTGCACCGATGTTCTTTTTTACGCCCGCGACCATTTCTTTCATGTCCAGAATCGCGCTCGCTTTGTCCATGAGCTGGAACACCAGCGTCTGCCCGGTCCGTACCGGCGTGCCGACCGCGAGCACTTCGCCTTCCTCGGACTTCATCGCGATCAGGTTCCTCACGATGAAGTCGCCGCGGCTGAGTGGGGACTTGGTTGAGTCCATCGCGATGCCGGCCATGACGGGGCCTCCGGGCCCGCCCCTGCGCGCGTGGTCCTGAAGTGTGTCACGAAGCATTTCAAGCGGCGGCTTTCCGGCGAGGCCGAGCACCAGGTGGCCGTGGGCGCGGGTAATCACCAGCGGATGACCGATCGGACGGCAGCCGTGCGCGACGCCGTAGACCAGCTTCTCGGACTCGATCGCGGCGCCGCCAATGCCCCCTTTTTCGACGTGGTCGCCGGCGAACTGGAAATGCCCCGCCTTCTCGCTTCCACCCGACAACGCTCCGCCCACGAGCGGTTCAAAGTCGCCCGCGGCGTCGAAACCGCGCAGCAATTCGGCGAGATCGACTTCTGCGGGATCGGGAAAAATCACGCCGAGCGGCGAGCCGTCAAGCGCACCGCGCAGCCGGTCGGGACTCGGTTCGTGAAACGCCCGCAACCCCTCCTCCGCGAACGCCATGAGCGCCAGCGCCCGGCCGTCCTCCGCTTCCCCCTCGTCCGTCAGCACGCCCGCGGCGCACCCGCCCGCGACGGTTCCGCAGCCGGCGGACTTGAGTTCGTCGAGGATTGCCGCGGCCCCGCGACGGTACTGAGGCGTCGCGAAGACGAGCGCTGCGGCCGGCGCCCGGCCCAGCTTTTCGGCGGCCGCCCGAAACGCGGCGGATGCGGCGGCCCTCGCCTCAGGGACGTCACGCACCAGCGCCGTCGCCGCGCGCTTCACTTGGCCAGCGCCCTCACTCTCAGTCCGCTCAACTCCAGCGTTCCGTTCTTCACCCCGATCGCCACCCCGCCAGACGTCGCAGGCCCCGTGTGCCCCATCCACGCCGCTTCGCCGTCCACGACCAGAAGCGCCATGTCCCCCTTCACCACAAGCGCGATTTCGTGCGACTCCAAAGGCGCCACGTCCTTGCACAGCCCGGAAGTCTGCCACTTGCCGCCCTGAAGGAATCCGGTGCGGCTCTGGCCGCTCAGGTAGAACCTGCGCTGAACTTTTGCGCCGCATCGGAAGTCGAGCACCAGCTCCGGCCAAATCTCGGTCGTTCCCTTGCCGCGCACGGCCGCGTTGAATCTCACGATGTAGTCCGCCCCCCAACTCCACGCGGGCGGCTTCAGGAACTGCTCCGTTTCCTCAGCGCGCAGCGTGACCGACTTCTCCTTCGACGCAGGCCTGGCCCACTTCCCTGCGGCCTCCTCGGTCTCCTTGTTTTCCGCGACGAGCGCCGACAGCTCGCGCACCTGGGCCTCGATGTCTTCGGTTACCCAGGACGGCTTGCCGCTGATGGAAAGTGACCGGATCACCAGGGGCGCAGTCAGGAAGAGCGCGAGCCCTCCCTCCCAGGGAACGGTGAGCGTGTCCCTGAAGCTCGTGTCGTTGACCGTGAGAACGTACTGGTTCCCCGTGATGGACAGCTCAACCGTGTACCACCCGCTTTCCTTCGTCGGTATGGGCGAAAACGACTCGCCCATCGGAAGCTGGACGCCGGACTGGCTGAGACCGCCGCGAAGCGCCAACCCCGTGGGAAGCCCCTCGGACCAGCTTCTCCAGGCCGGGATCAGCGCGAACCATTTGTCAGTCGACTTGACCTCGAGCCGGATCTTAGGGTCCTTCCATTTGAGCAGCGGGAGCGCGAGAAGCGCCCCGTCGTCATTAGGCACGATTGTCAGCCCTTCCCCTCCCGCGAGATCGAACCGGCCCATCCTGAACGCATCTTCGAGGAGACGATCGTCGACCCAGGTGACGCGCGCAGCGCCGTCTGGAAGCGACTCGACGGCGCCGCTGCAGACGAGATCGAGATCGGACGGCGTCCATTTTGATGCTGAAGCGGCGAGGATCCGCTCGACAGCCGTGCGGTCCTCGCCCTTGAGCGGCCAGTCGCGGAATTTCTCAAGGAAGAGGCGCGCGAGGTCCGCCGCTTCGGGACCGGGTTTCGAAGATCTGAGGTTTGCCAGCCGCGACTCCGCCTCCGCAACCTGGTCTCGTGGAAGAAGGTCCGAGACCGCCTTCCGCTGCCACGCGTCTACTTCTATGCCGCGCCTGATCATCCTGCGAAGCAGGTCAAGCGCTGAGGTGCGGTCATGCAACGCGAGCGACAGGTCGAGGGAGTCCACGATTTCCGCGTTGCCGGGCGCGAGGCCGATCGCAGCTTCGGCGAACGCCTTCGCGGAAATCTCGGCAAGCCGGAGGGTGTCCTGACCGCTTCCGGCCTCGAGAGTCACCTGGTCGTTCGCGTCGGAGACTTCGTACACGTTTCCTTTCGCGAAGGTCCCGTCCACTCGCTGGATGGACGCCTCCTTGCCCATCAGTGCCCGCCAGGCGTCCATGGCCCGCTCGACGGTCTTTTTCCCCGCCCTGGCGAGCCGCCGGGGAGCCTCAAGGGCCTGGGGCTTGTCCTTGTACTTTCCGGACTGTTCGAGGACGTCGAGCTGCCGGAGCACGCCCGCGAAATCCCGCGCGGAGAGCATGCCGCCCAGCTGATCGAGCGGATTACCCGTGTCCTCGGCCTGCTCGAGATCGAACGCTCTCTGCTCCAGGAAATTCTTGAGGTCCTTCGGCATCTTCTTCGCGAGGTCGCGAAGCGCTTTTACGCCCGTGGCGCCGCGCGCGGCGTCGATGGCGCGATCGGTGGCCTCTTTCGCCTTCTTCCAGACAGATTTCTGTTCCTCCTCGATCCGGCCCCGGCCGACGAGTGTCGGCGGTTCGACGAGAGCCCAGCGGTCCATCGCGAGCCGGAACTCGTCCTTCGCGACGGTCCCGGTTACGTCTCGCGCCAGCTTGTCGAAATACGAGTTCCAGACCTTGATCTCGACAGCGTCCTCGGCGTCTTTCAATTCCTTGAGAAAGGGGAGCTCTGGCCACTTCTGGCGTTCGCGAGCCGCGGTCAGCGCGGCCTCGGCCCCCTTCCCGGCTTCGGCCGCAAGCGCGTCGCCTCGAGTGCGGACCTGATCGAGAAAGGACTCCTTGATCCTGCCGAGCAGCTCGCCTTTGAGTTTCTCGACGCCGGTGGCGTCCACGGAAGCGTACTCCCCTGCTTCCGCCAGGCACGCCACCAGGTCCACTCCGTCCTTGCGCGCTTTTGCCTGAAAGGCCGCCCACTTCCGCGTCAGCTCGCCGCGCGCGAGCGCGACGGGATCGACGTTCTGCTCGACCTTCGTGCCGTTGCCTCCGGTGCCGGGGCCGGGCGTCGGGGCGCCGCCAGGGTCGCGGGTGAAGACCCAGACGAGCAGGGCCGCCGAGACGAGGAACGCCAGGCCTGCGACGGCGTAGGCGGCGAAGTGCCAGCGCGGGACGGGAAGCGGCGCGGCCAGCGACAGCGGCGCCGTGTTGCCGGGCATGGAGGAGGACCCGGCCGCGCTCATCGCGGACGGCGAGCGAACCCCGCTCGCGTTCGCCTGCTGCGGCGACCCGCTGCGTGAACCGCCGGGCGAGCCGG
>WSZJ01000250.1 GCA_009773755.1 Planctomycetota bacterium
CCTTCGCTGGATCGCCGTCGTGGCCGTCGTCGGCACCATCGCGGCCGCTTCCGCCCTCGGTCGCGTCGCTCACGCGGCTCCGCTCTACGAGTGGACGGCCGTTCTCGCCGCAGCCAATGCCGTGTTCGACTTCCTCAATCGCCGGAAGGCCGCGCTGGAGGCCAGCGCGGCACTCCAGGTCGTCACGGACCTCATCGTCCTGACTTTTCTGATGCATTTCGCGGGCGGAAGCGGCAACCCCTTCGCCTTCTTTTATGTGTTCCACGTGATCATTGCGTCGATCCTGTTTGCTCCGCGCACCGCGTGGCTGACGGCCGTGCTGGCGGCGGTGCTGTTCGGCGGGCTGACGGCGGCGGATCTGGTGACGGTGCCGCTGGCGTGCCCGCGGCATCCGATCCTGGGGCAGCCCAACGAGGTTTCGCGCGAATTTGCGCTCGGCCGGCTGGGCGCGTTTGCGGCGACTGTCGGCGCGGCGGCGTATTTCGGGACGACGATCATGTCGGGGCTCCGCAGGAAAGAGGCCGAGCTCGTCGAAAGCCGCGAGCGGCTTGCTCAGTCGGAAAAGCTGGCCGCGATCGGTGAGCTGGCGGCCGGCATCGCGCACGAGCTCAACACGCCGCTCGGGTCGATCCTCGTGGCCGCAGAGGTCACGAGGGAAGGCGCGGCGGCGGGGAGCGAAGGTGCGCAGATGCTGGGCGATATCGTCCGCGAGACGAAGCGCTGCAAGGAAATCACGCGGTCGCTTCTCGATCTCGCGCGCAAGCGGGAGCTGAAACTGGAAGAGACGGACGCGGGCGAAGTCGTGAAGCAGGCGGTGGAGCTCGTGAAGCGGGAATCCGGTGCGAGGGCGGGCTGCGTGGAGGTGGACGTTCCGCGCGGTCTGCCGAGTGTGCGGGCGGACGCGGGCGCGCTGGGGCAGGTCGTCGTGAACGTCCTGAAAAACGCGATCGACGCGGTGGAGGGGCGCGCCGGGGCTAAGGTGCGGGTGCTGGCGGACTGCGATATGGGCGAGGTCAAGGTGCGGGTCGAGGACAACGGCCCGGGGATCGGGAAGGAGGCGCTGAAGCGCGTCTTCGAGCCCTTTTACACGACAAAAGAACCGGGGCGCGGGACGGGGCTGGGGTTGCCCGTGTCGTACGCGATCATGCGGGACCTGAAGGGGGAGATCGCGATCGAAAGCGTGGAGGGGCGCGGGACGAGCGTGACGCTGATGCTGCCGATCGGATAGCCTGTCCTGCGCGCATGGCGATCCGAATCCTCCTGGTCGACGACGACGACACGTTCCGCCGGACGATCTCCGCTGCGCTGACGAAGCGCGGGCATTCGGTGGCGGCGGCGGGCGGCGGGGATGACGCGTTGCGTCAATTGAAAGACGCGGAGTTCGACGTGGCGTTCGTGGATCTGAAAATGCCCGGAATGGACGGGTTGGAGCTGCTGAAGCGGATCAAGGCGGAGCAGCCGGGCGTCGAGGTCATCCTGCTGACAGGGCACGGGTCGATCCCGAGCGCGATCGAGGCGATCAAGGCGGGCGCGTACGATTATCTCACGAAGCCGTGCGAGCTCGCCGAGCTGGAAGCTGCGCTCCACAAGGCCGCGGAGCGCCGCGACCTCGCGGCTTCGAACCGCCGGCTGACGGACGCGCTGGCGCGCGAGGCGAACTACCAGGGGATCGTGGGGAAGTCGCGGCCGGTCCGGGATCTCATCGCGTTGATCCGGCAGGTCAAGGACTCCGCGACGCCGGTCCTGATCGAAGGCGAGTCGGGCGCGGGGAAGGAGCTCGTCGCGCGGGCGCTGCATTTCGACTCGTCGCGCGCCCGGCACCCGTTCGTGGTCATCAATTGCGCGGGGTTGAAGGAGCAGCTTCTCGAATCGGAGCTGTTCGGACACGTCGAGGGCGCGTTCACCGGCGCCAGCAAATCCAAGGAAGGTCTCCTCGACGTCGCGCACCAGGGCACCCTCTTCATCGACGAAATCGCCGACATGCCGCTGCCGGTCCAGGCCGCGCTCCTGCGCGTCCTCGAGACCAAGGAATTCCGGCCTGTCGGCTCGACGCGCGAGCGCCGCGTCGACGTCCGCATCGTCGCGGCCGCGAATCGCAATCTCGAGGAAGAGGTCGCCGCGCAGCGCTTCCGCGCCGACCTGCTCTTCCGGCTGAACGTCGTCCGAATCCGCGTCCCGGCGCTTCGCGAGCGGATGGAGGACGTGCCGCTGCTGGTCGGGCATTTCCTCGGTAAGAACACGACGGCGAAGGCGCGCGGGGTCTCGTCCGTGCCGCCGGAAGGGCTGGAGCGGCTTGCGGCGTACGACTGGCCGGGAAATGTGCGCGAGCTGTTCAACATCGTGGAACGCGCGGTCCTGCTCTCGCCTCAGGGAACGATCGAGCCGTCGCTGCTGTCGCCCGGGCCTCGTCGCGCGGGGGCGGCGACGGAGTCGCTGGATGATGCGGAGAAGCGGCACATCGCGGGGTTGCTTGAAAAAGAGCGGGGAAACGTGACGCGCGTCGCGAAGGTGCTGGGGATCGACCGGCGGACGCTGCAGAGGAAGATGTCGAAGTGGGGACTGTCCGGAACTCTTTAGCCGGTGAATACGAAATCTCCTTACTGAATCCGTGTGCGTTATCCGGGGTTCATCCGTGTCGAGACTCCGCGTAGACGCGGAATTTCTGCACGGATGCACCCCGGATAACGCACACGGATACACGACCCGGATTCCCGCCGAACTACCTGAGGACAATGGCCCGCGGCATTTCCGCCCAAGCCGCGGCGCCGTGGTATGACCGGACCGCGCTTCCAAATCACCTTCCGGGCGCAAACCCTTCCCTCCACGCGAATTGGCGTGGCCGAACATTTCTGGAACATCGGTTGCTTTGACGGCACCGGATTTCCCAATTCGTTGACGAAAACCATGAATTCCACGAAACTTCCGCCCCTCATGGTCGAAGAACGCGCCACCTTCAGCGCTCCGCCTGAAACACCGAACCTGGTGGCAGGGGAGCAGCGCTTTACATCGATCATCAGCCAGTTTTTCCTCATCCCGGCGCTGATCGCGATCACGGCCGTGGCCATTTTCGTCGGCGTGAAGATGATGACCGGGGAGGAGAAGGATCCGATTCTCCTCGTGAACGAAATCCGGCTTCAGCACGGCTCGGCCCGGTGGCAGGTCGCCTACGACCTGAATTCGCGGCTGGTGCGCGACCCGGAGGCGCGGCGCAACCCGAAGCTGGTCCCGGAGATCATGCGCGCGTTCATGGAGATCCAGCCCTCCGCGGACCCCGACGACATGCGGACGCGGACGTACCTCGTGACGATCCTCGGAACCCTGCGCAACCCCGCGGCGCTGGCAGTCGTCCGGCCCGCGATGCGCGACAAGGACGGCGCGACGCAGGTCGCCGCCATCCAGGCCGCCGGATCCATCGGCGACGCCGTCGTCATCCCCGAACTGATCGAATTTGCAAAGGACGACGACGCCGGGCTTCGCAAGGCCGGCGTCTTCGCGCTGGGCCTCTTCAGCCCGAAACGCCGCGTGGCGGAAGGACGGGAAGCGCTGTCGGAAAGCGAGCGCAAGCAGGCGCTCGAGACGATTTACGGCGCGTTCCGGTCGCCCGTGGACGACGTGCGGTGGAATGCCGCCCTCGCGCTGGCCCGCTGGGGCGAGCCCGAGTCCGCGACGGCGCTTCGCACGATGCTCGACCGCACCTACCTCGAGAAAACGGTGAAACCCGAGGATGTTTCCCTGGCCTCGGGGATGGTCGACGAGGTCATGGTCAACGCCATGAAAGGCGTTCTTGAGCTGAAAGACGCCAGTTTCCGGCCGCTCCTCGAGTCGCTTCGCACTTCCGACCGGTCGATGGAAGTGCGTCAGGCGGCGGGGACGGCGCTCGAAGCTCTCGGGAAATCGTAAGCACCTGGAGGACGTATGGCGGACCCTGAAAAGCCGGAAGTTCCGAAGCCCGACGCGCCGAAGCCGGAGGAAGCGGCGAAGGCGCCCGAAGCGGCGAAGCCCGCGGCGGCGAAGGCTCCTCCGAAGGAAAAAGTCAGCCAGGCGGTTCCTGCCGAGCCGGGTCTGCCCGTGCTGCCGGCGAAGCCCGGAATGTCGCCGGAGGCGGAAGCGGCGGTGGCTTCTGCTT
>WSZJ01000251.1 GCA_009773755.1 Planctomycetota bacterium
ACCGCCGGCCGGAGGACTCGCCCGTAGAACGCGGCGAGTCCCCGGAAACCCGCATCAACCGATCGTCCGATCCGCGTCCGGCGCTTCGTCGTGTCCAGAAACTGCGAGCATCGCGCCGGCGCGATCGTCAGCGCTTCCACCAGCGAAAGTACCACGCACACCGTCAGGACGACGCCGAACTGGAAGAGGAACTTGCCGACGATCCCGTCGGCGAAGGCGATCGGCAGGAACACCGCGGCAATGGCGGCGGTGGCGGCCATTGCGGCGAACGAGATTTCCCGTGCGCCGTCCATGGCCGCCTGAATCCGCGATTTTCCCATCTCGCGGTGCCGGTAGATGTTCTCGAGGACCATGATCGCGTCGTCGACGACGATCCCGATGGAGAGGGACAGTGCCAGAAGCGAGAACGTGTTGAGCGTGAAGCCCATGAAGTACATCACCGCAAACGTTCCGGCGATCGAGGTGGGGATCGCGAGGACGACGTTGAACGTCGAGCTGAGCGACCCGAGGAAGAGCCAGCAGACGAGCGCGGTGAGCACGACGGCGAGGAGCATCGTGATCTCGATCTCGTGAATGTTCTCCTCGACGTACGGTGTCGAGTCAAAAACCACCATCAGCTCGACGCCGTCGGGAAGCTGCTTCCGGATTTCGACAAGCTTCGCCTTCACTCCCTTCGCAACGGCCACCGCGTTCGCGCCGCGCTGCTTGCGGATCCCCATTCCCTGCGCAGATTCCCCGTTCGACCTCGCGATGCGCCGCCGGTCTTCGAGCCCGTCCTCGACCAGCGCGAGGTCGCGAAGCCTCACGCGCGCCGTCCCGGAAGTCTTGATGATGATATCGCGCAGCTCCTCGAGGTTGAGCGCCTCTCCTTCCGACCTGACGTTGATTTCCCGCGCATCCGTCTCGATGCGCCCCGCAGGCACTTCGATGTGCTCGCGTTGAAGCGCCTTCACGACGTCGTCGATCGCGAGGTCGTACACCTCGAGCTGGCGCGCGTTGATCCAGATCCGGACATTGCGCTCCAGGAAGCCGCCCATCGAGACTTCGCCTACCCCCGGCACGAGCTGGACCTGGTCCTTGACCTGGTTGCGGATGAGGTCGGAGAGCTCCTGCGGCCGCCTCGGTCCAGAGAGTCCGACCCACATGATCGGCTGGTCCTCGGGGTTTTGTTTGGTCACGACCGGCGGGTCGAGGTCCTTCGGAAGCCGACGCTGCGCCTGCGCGATCTTCGTCTGCACGTCCTGAAGCGCGGCGTCGATGTCCCGGCTCAGGTCGAACTCGATCGTCACGTTTGCCGAGCCCTGGCGCGAGACGCTCGAGACCTCGCGAATCCCCTGCACCGACATCATGGCGTCCTCGACAACGTCGATGACGTCGTTCTCCATCACCTCGGGCGCCGCTCCCTCCAGCGTCAGGTTGACCGTCACCGTGGGGAAGTCCACGTCCGGCATCTGCGAGACGCCCAGCCGCTCGAAGGCGACTCCCCCGATCACGAGAAAGCTGATCATCAGCATCCACGCGAACACCGGCTTGCGGACCGAGAGGTCGGACAACGTCATTTCACGACCTCCACGTCCTGCCCGTCGCGAAGCGCCCCCGCGCCGCGGACCACGACCAGGTCGCCTTCCTTCAGTCCTTCGAGCGCTTCTACTTTCCCGTCCGGCGTCTGCGTCCCCGGTTTGACTTTGCGCTCCCGCGCCTTCCCGCCTTCCACCACGTATGCGATGAACCCGCGCTCCGTCGGAAGCATCGCTTCCGCGGGGATCACAAGGCACCCCGCCCGATTTTCCAGCGTCGCTGACACCGTCCCGGACATCCCGGGCTTCAACGCCGCGGGCGGCGCCGCCAGCCGCGCTTTGCACAGCACGGTGCGCGTCTTTTCCTCCGCCATCTGGCTGACCCAGAACACCTCCGCCTCCACCTTCGTCCCCTGCGCGGCCCGCGCTTCGAACGTCACCTTCAGTCCTTGCGCGAGCCGCCCCGCTTCGCTCTCCGGAACCGCAAATCGCACTCGCAATTCCGACAGATCCACGATCCGTGCCACCTCCGTCTCCGCCTTCACATACTCGCCTGTCGATATCCCCTTCGAGTTGATCCGGCCCGCTATCGGCGGCCGCACGGAACAGTCCCTCTGCGCCTTTTGCGCAAGCGCGAGCGCCGCTTCCGCCCGCCCCTTGTCCGCCGCCGCGCGGTCGTGAGCGGCTTTCGCTTCGGCCAGCTCCTCGTCGGAGATGAACTTCTGGTCATGAAGCGGCTTGCGCTGGTGCCACACGACGAGCGCGTGGTCGAGGTCGGCCTGCGCACGCGCGAGGTCCGCTTCCGCGCGGTTTTTCTCGAGCGTGTATTTTTCCTCGTCCACGCGGACCAGGACGGTTTCGGGCGTCACGTCGTCTCCCTCGTTGAACGAGACGAGTCCGGCGACCCCGGCGACTCCCGCGGCAACGGTGATTTCGTCACGCGGCTCGACCGTACCGACGGCCTGGATCGTCCAGGAGAGAGGCACGCGGGCGACGGTCGCCGTCGTGACGCGCGGCGACTTGCGCGGTCCCCCGGCCGCAGGCTGCGGGGCTTTCGGACACCCGGCCGAGACAGCGATCCAAACCACGGCCGCAAGCCTCTCCCAACCTGGCTTTCTCATCGTTCGGTGTTCCACACGAGGAGGGCGTGCACGCAGGCGGGTTCCGGGATCACGATTGAGAGTATTTACCGGCGCGGCGGGGCGGTCAAGGCGACCCTGAAAAGCCTCCTGAAACCTGGCACGGACGCCAGGTGTATACTCCCGACAACACCCTCCAGGAGTTTCCCATGCGCCCCTTCGCCCTCCTCCTGATCGCTTCCGCCCTCGCCCGCGCCGGTGACGGCGTCGAGATGAAAGTCGAGGACAAGGCGGGAGATACGCTGGTCGTGACCGAAGAAGAGCGGACCGAGGGGAAGATCCGGTACGAAGCGGTCAAAGGGAAGTCGAAGGCGGACTTCGGGAAGCGCAAGCAGGACTTCCTGTCGTTGAAGAAGTGGCAGTTCGACCAGGACTGCGAGAAGTCGGAGGGGGAGATGTCGACGCGCAAGCGCGACTTTGCGATTGCGACGAAGGAAGAGCTCGAGGAAGACGGCAAGGGGAAGAAGAAGACGCAGTTCCCTCACCACCAGCGGAAGGTGACGGTCGCGAAGACGAAGGAGGGGCAGGCGGTCTACATCGACGGGGAGCAGCCGGAGGAGGGGATTGGCGAGCAGGGGTGGATGGACGTTCTGCCGCTGCTGCTGCCGAAGGACGCGCTGGCTCAGGGGAAGGAATACGAGATCGATGCGGCGAAGGTGATGACGGCCTGGTCGCACGGGGCGTTCGACGCGAAGAAGGCGAGCGGGTCAGGGAAGGGGAAGTGGGCGGATACGGAAAAAGTGGGGAAGCTGAAGTGCGCGAAGCTCTGGGTGAATTTCACGATGCGCGGGGAAGGCAAGGACCTGCCGACGGTGGAGACGAACCAGCAGGGATACGTGTGGTTTGCGCTCGATGAGAAGAAGATCGTGAAGGCGGACTTTGGCGGCGCATTCATGATGAAGATAAGACTGAAGGACACGCCGGATGTCGGCGATGTGGATCTGACGGTGACGGGGACGATGAGAGAGAACTTTGTGGCTGAAGTATTCGGAAAGTAAGTTGCGAGTTGCGGGTTGCGAGTTGCGAGGAACGGCGATCGCGCTGCATCGAACGCCGGCGAGAGAGGACGCCATGCTTCAGATGACGTATTCCTTCTCGTACTCCTGGCGGTAGAACTCGGCGATTTCGACCTGTCCCATCGCTGCGTAGACCTCCGCCATGTCCTTTTTCACGTCGGGCAGCCCGCTCAGCCTCATGGCGTCCTTGAGGTAGACGACCGCGCGCCGGAAGTCGCCGGCTTCGCGCGCGAGACGGCCAAGGCGCGCCAGGAGCGCCCCGCTGGGCCCCGTGATGTCGAGGATCTCTTCAAAGATCCGCATCGCTTCCGTGAAGTTCCCGGCGCCGACGAGGACGAGGCCCAGGGCGTGCATGGTGGGAAGGTGGTCGGGGTCGCGGCGGAGGGCGAGCTCGTAGCAGACGCGCGCGTCCTGCCAATGCTCGAGGGATGCGTAACAGCGNGATGCGTAACAGCGGCCGAGGGAGCACCAGGACTCGGCGAACGAGGAGTCGGCTTCGGCGGCACGGCGGTAGTGATGGAGGGCCTCGTTGTAATCGCCGGCTTTCGCGAAGTGGTCTCCGAGGGCGAGCCAGGCGGCGAGGGAGTTTTCGTCGAGGGCAAGCTCGCGGCGGAACATCTCCTGAGCGAGGCGGCTGTTACCCATTTCGTCGTGCATGCGTCCCAGGACGAGCCAGGCGCCGGGGCAGCCGTCGTTCGCGGCCCGGCCTGCGCAGGCGAGGGCATGGCCGACGGCGCCCTCGCGCACGAGGCGCATCGCGAGGGTGGGGAGTGCGTGGCGGCAGGCGCGTGCGCAGGAAGGGCTTTCAAGGCAGCGGCGCAGGAAGGGCGAATTCTTCTCGAGGCGCGGGCAGGAATCAGGGCGGCCGCAGCAGCGGCGGCTGCGGAGCCAGAGCCATGTCGTGAACAGGGCGGCCAGCGACGCGAGGAGGAATTGCTGAAGTGTCACGTCGAATTCATCGGCGAAAACGCGACTTTGGCTTGAAGCTGTGGCGTTACGAGTTGCGTGTTGCGGGTTGCGAGCGAAGAAAAAAACAAAAACTGGATCGGCAGGGAGCGAGGAGTTCTTCGACGGACGCAAGTCCTTTGAAATGCTTGAGTTGCAATTGAGCCGCGATGCGTGGCGGAATCTAAATTCCGTCGGCGGGCGCTTGACAGTGGCATTCTATACTTTATAATTTGTAAAGTATAAAGCAGCCGCGCTTCCACCTCTCCAACTTCGGAGTCCCCACGATGGGTACCAAGGGCAAGCTTCTCATCATCGCCCTCCTCATGTCGGGCATCGTCGCCCTCCTCGTCTGGTCCAAGAATGGCGACCGCAAGAAGTCCATGCCCGCCGCCGGCGCCAACAATGGCGCCGTCGAGGGCGGCGCGCCTGTTGCGGACGATTCCAATCTCCGACCCATAGGCGAGCCTGACAACGGCGACCGCATGCACGTCCCCGACCCGGGCCCGGGAGACGGCACCATCCGCATCGAAACAGCCGATGGCGGCAGCCGCACCCCGGCCGTCGTCGATACAAGCTCCCGCCAGGATCCTCCTGCGATTGTCCGCCCGCCCGCCGCCGCTACGAAGACCTACAAAGTCGAACCCGGCGATTCGCTCGCGAAGATTTCAATGAAGGTGTTCGGCAAGGAGAAGTACTGGCAGAAGATCTTCGAGGCGAACAAGGACAAGATGTCCAGCCCCGACGACCTGCTCCGCGTCGGCACGACCCTCGTAATCCCCGCTATCGCCGAAGCGCCGCTTCCGCCCAGCGACACCGTTGTCGCGCCGCCCGTCGACCCGCCGGTTGTGAAGAACGATCCGCCGAAGAACGATGGTCTCGCGAAGAAGACGTACAAGGTAAAGGCGGGGGACACGCTCAGCTCCATCGCGAAGGCGCAGCTCGGCGACTCGAACAAATGGAGAGCGATCTTCCTGGCGAACAAGGACCGGCTGCAGAATCCGGATTCGCTCTATGAAGGCCAGGAGCTGCTGATTCCCTAGCGTACTTCCAACAAGACCTGTCGAACCTGGGGCCATTCGGAGAGGGATGCCTCCAGGACCCTGAGAAGGGGCCGGCGTGGGGCCGGCCCCTTCCGTTTTTTTCGCGCGCTGCGGCGGTGGGGGGC
>WSZJ01000252.1 GCA_009773755.1 Planctomycetota bacterium
ATCACCGTGTAGCCCATGGTCTTCTCCGATTGAGTGTTAGTTTCTCCAGTGGTGAAGCGAGGCCGCGAGGACGCCCTCGCCACCCGCTGTGTCGCTTGCCTCGTAGAAAAGCCTCACGAACCGGAAGCCGATGCCGCGGACTTTCGTGGTCGCGTACCCGATCGTGGTCTTGCGGAACTGGGCCGCGTCGAGCCAGCAGACGGCGTCATTTGAAACCTGGACGCGGAAGGAAATCGAGCTGAGCGTCAGGTTCGCGACGAGGATGTCGACGCGAACTGCATTGCTTCCTTCGATGCTCACCGCCTTAGAGGCCGTGACCTCGTTCTCGCCAAGTCCGAGATCGGCCGCGACGCGGACCGTGCCCGGGACGAACGCGGGAGTCGGGGCCTCGAGGTCCGCAGCAATCGCAAGGAGGCCGACCGCATCCTCGTCCGTCGCGAGCAAGCTCGCGGTTTCCGCGGCGCCTCCGCACGCTTGCTTTTCGCACGTGTCGCAGCAGGCCACGTTCAGCTCCTCCTCATGGGACTGGAGCGCCGGAGACTCGTGGCCGCTTCGTCCGTTCCCGGCGCATCGACATACTTCTCCGATCGACGGAGCCAAGGCTCCGTGCGGGAAACCGTCGCGGCAGCGGGTGGAACGAAAGGGCCGGGTTGTTCGTGGCGATTCATCAGCGATCCGTAAAAGCAACACGAATGCCGGGTGCTCGAGCGAGCGCCGCTTCGCCGTAACGTCTGCGATCTCAACCGCTTGAAGAATTTCCTTCGCGACGGGGCAATCGCCTGGGGAAAGCAAGGTTCCGCGCTCCAGCTTTCCCGGCTTTCCCTTTCCCGAAACTCCGAGGGAGAACCACGCCGGTGTCGCGAGCCCCTGAACTTTCTCTGGTTTCCCTTAGCGGCCTCCGTCCTGATTTCCAGGCCGCGGTCGGCGTCGCCTGCCCGGCAGAGGCGTGAGGCCGTGCTTCTTGAAACGCTCCAGCGCCGCCTGCCGGGTGATGTCGAGTATCTCCGCGATTCCGGTCGTCGTGCCGTCACTCTTGCGGAACGCCTCGAGAAAGACGATGCGCTCTTCCGCTTGCCGCGGATCTCCGTCGCCGGTGCCTGTCTCCTTTTCCCACCGGGGAACCAGAACGCGAAGTGCATTGAGCGAGATGGCGCCCGGCATGCAGGACAGGACGGCGAATCTCAGGAAGGCGAACAGCTCTCGCACGTTGCCGGGCCAGCGCAGGGACGTCAGGTGCGCTTCCGCTTGCGGTTCGATCGCCGGGGTGAAACCGGTCGGGAGACCTGCCAGCTTCGCCAGGCGGAGCAGGAAATACGCGATCAGAGTCGGAATGTCCTCTCGACGATCGCGCAGGGGTAGAGCGTGGATCGGGAACTGCATGATCCGGTAGAGCAGGTCTTCGCGGAACCGGCCGGCGGCGCGCATGGCCCCCAGATCGCGACGAGTGGCGACGACGATCCTCGCCGGAATGGGAACGGTCTTCGTGCCCCCGACCCGGCAGAGATCCCGATTCTCGAGGACCGACAGCAGCTTCGCCTGCAGGTCGAGCGGCACCTCGCCGATCTCGTCCAGAAGAATGGTTCCCTTGCCCGCCGCTTCGAAGCTCCCCGCGTGGGCAGATCCGGCGCCCGAGTAACCGCCCGCTTCGTGGCCGAAGAGCTCGTTCTCGATCAGGTTTGCGTTGAACTTGCTCAGGTCGATGGCGACGAACGGTTCTTTCCGGCGGGACGAGTTAGCGTGTATGGCTCGGGCCACGAGCTCCTTGCCGGTGCCCGTCTCGCCGGTGATGACGGCGATCGCGTCGGTCGGGGCCACTTTCTGGATCTGTTCCACGAGCGCGCGGCGCGCCGCGCTCCTGCCGAGGATTTCAGGGCAGGGATCGACAGGTCCGGAGGCGTCGGCGACCGGGTGAACCGGAGGGAACACCGCTTTGTGAAACACCGTGACGATTCTTCCGTCGCGAATTTCGGTCGTCGCGGCCAAAGCGGGAGGCAGCGCTTCCTGAACGCACTGGCGCAAGACGTGCAGGAGCGATTCCAGGACGATAAGTCGCCGCTTGGACAGCTTTCGGATCGTCGGAGCCCCGGCAAGCGCGAGGATCGCCACGGTCTTTTCCAACCAGGCGAACGGGATGATCCAGATGCCTGTCGTGCCGGCGAGGACCGCGCGCATTTCCCCGGTCGCATCGGGCGGCGGTTCGCCGAGGTCCGGCGACCTCAGGGATCGGCCGAACCGGAAGGCGGCCTGGATGCGCTCCCCGGAAACAACCTCTCCATGGGGCGCCTTCGGGTGCAGGAACGTCCTCGGGGCAAGCCGGAAGATCATCACCGGGCGATGGACGAACGTGGCCGATTGCGACCGGGTCACCATGACGATCCGCGAGATGACTTCTTCGCACGTGCGACTTCGAAGGCCGGGATCGAAGGTGAGGCTGCACTCCTGGAGCCGGCGCAGCCGGTCGCGGGCGGACTCATGCTCAGGCGTCATGGGAGGCTCCTGCGCTACGCCGTCCACGGGGACCCATGAGGATCAGGGGGGGGGGCACCATGTCATTTGATCTGATTGTAGTCATGCGTCGATACCTCCCTTCGAATTCCCCCCAGCGGGATTCTAACGCACTCGAGGCACGGTCATACCTCCGATCCATGGTTTCCCTCAAGCCCCCGCGCGCCCCGCGCCGATAGCCCTTCCATGCAGCAGTTCCTGTCGCGCCTGTTCGACGCCCCGAACGCGGAAACCCCGGTGAGCGAGGGAGGCGATCCTTCCGCCGCGGCGTTCTGGCTGAAGAGTTTCTTCGCCGGGCTGGTTGTTTCCGCGCCGGCGTGGTTCAGCCGCGTGGCGGCGTTCCTTTTCTAGGTCCCCGGCCTATTTCAGCCTGATCCGCTCCCCGGCCGGCGCGACTACCTTCCCCGCCTTGCACGCCTCGACCTGCGCGTCGAGCATGTCGATCCCGGTCTCCGCCCGGTTCTTGCCGTTCTTGAAAACGCCGTGGCCGTCGCCGCCGGCGGCGATGAACGAATTGGTGACGACCTTGTAGGTGCGGGTGGCGTCCCAGGGTTCGCCGGCGACTTTGGTCACGGTGACGCGGCTGCCTTCCGCGCCCTTGGTGTCGACCTCGGCTTCGAGTCCCGAGACTTCGAGAAACGTCGCATTCGCCGCGGTGGAATACTCGAGGATCGCGTCCACTTCGGCCCCCGTGAGGTCCATCGTCGTCAGCGTGTTCGAAAACGGGCTGATCTCGTACATCTCGCGGACGCGGATCTTTCCGGCCGGGAGGTCGGCGCGAATCCCGGTCCGGTTCGTCAGCGCCACGTGCGCGCCGGCCTTCTGCCGCATCACGTCGCAGACCCAGTTCCCCAGCGGCGACGACCCGCGACCGCTCCGCATCAGCGCCTCGGGCGCTTCCCCGATCTCGACGTTCATCGTCGCGTCGATTTCCTTCGCGTACCGCGCGATGAGCGCCTTCGCTTCGGCGTCTTCTCCGTCGGCGGGGCGGACGGAAACATGGGAAGCGGTCTTCTGGACGACCTTGCCCCCCTCGAGCGTCAGCTCCGCGCGGCCGAGAACGGTGCCGCCGGCGAAACACTGGCAGACGAGCGTGCCGTCGGGGGCGGGCTTGCCGTTGGGAAGTCCGCTGTGGGAATGGCCGCCGATGATCATCGGGACTTTCGTCGCCGCCGCAATCTCGAGGTCGCGGTCCACGCCGCAGTGCGTCACCGGGACGACGATCCGCCCGTCGTCCTTCAGGTATTTCTTCAGCGTCGTGATTTCGTCGTCGAAGCGCATCCCCTTGATCGCTTCCGGCATGACCAGCGAGTGCATCTGGCTCGTGATGAGCCCGACGAACATGAGCTTGTTTCCCGACATCGAAAACGTGCGAGTCCCCCGGCACCAGGACGGCCGCTTCCCGCTCTTCCAGCGGATGTTCGCGCCGAGGAACGGAAAGTGGGCGACATCGGCCAGGTCGGCGATCGTCCCGTGGCCCTTGTCGAACTCATGGTTGCCGATCGTGGCGAAGTCGTACCCGGCGAGGTTCATCCACTCGAC
>WSZJ01000253.1 GCA_009773755.1 Planctomycetota bacterium
ACCGCGTTTTGACGCCTCGGCCATCCCGACGACCTCCGCCCGGGCCCTCGCTTCGGCGCAGCGCTCGGCGTATTGCCGCGCTTCCACATCCGTCGGGTCGGCGGCGAGCGATTCCACGAAGGCCGCCGCGGCCTCGTCGAGGCGCCCGGCTTCGAAAGAGGCGACGCCTCGCGCCCGCGCTGCGGCGGCTTTTCCGCGCGACGCTTTCACCGCGTCGGCTTCCGAAGCGCCGCGCTCCTGGGCCTCGTAGCGGTAACGCTTCGCCTCCAGACGGTCGGGATTCATCCGCAATACGCGCTCAAACATCGCGGCGGCTTCTTCCCAGCGCTTGTCATTGAGGAGCGACAGGCCGAGGCGGAGCGTGTCCTCTTCGAACTGGGTCTGTTTCGTCCGGTCGCGCGCGACTTCGCTGACTTCGAGCTGGCGGACGCGCGCGATGCGCCGGTGGCGGCGGGCTTCGAGATGCGCGGGGTCGAGGCGGAGAGCGGCGTCGAATTTCTCGACGGCGTCGGCGTAGCGCTGGTTGGAGAGAAGCGAGAAGCCGGCCGTGTAGAGCACTTCGACCTGCGCGGCCTCATCGGGCGAGGGGACGCGTGCGGTGGCGAGGGCGGCGGGGGGGCGGAGCAGCGCGAGCACATCGGCGCCGGCGGATCGGGGGCGGCCGGTGAAATCCGAAGCGACGTATTCGAGGGCGCGGAGAAACCGGTCGGCGTCGGGGAAGCGCTCCGCCGGGTCCTTGGCGAGGGCGCGCAGAACGAAGGCGTCGAGTTCCGCGGGGATGCCCGGTGCGAGCTGGCCGGGAGGCCTCGCCGGCTGCGTCAAGTGCGCGCGGTAGATTTCCATCGCCGAGTCGCCGTCGAACGGGGGCTTGCCGGTCAGCGCCTCGTAGAGGATCACGCCCAGCGCGTAGATGTCCACTCCGACGGTGACTTCGCCTTCGAACTGTTCGGGAGGCATGTATTTCGGCTTGCCGACGATCGACTTGCTGACCGCGAGCGCGGGGTCTTCGATCGCCGCCGCGATCCCGTAGTCCATCACTTTCATGACGCCGTCGGGCCGCAGCAGGATGTTCTCGGGCGTCAGGTCCCTGTGAATGATCGGCGGCCGCCGCGACTGCGAGTACTGAACCGCGCGGGCAACCTGGGAAACGACGTCCAACGCCTGCGCCGGGTCGAGCCGGCCGCCTTCGCGCAGGCGGCGCCGAAGCGTGGGCCCGGGGACGTATTCCATCGCGTAGCCGCAGAGCGGTGGCTCGTCGAAGGCGGACAGCACGCGCACGATGTTCGGATGATCCAGCGATGCCGTGATCCGCAACTCGGACAGGAACCGCTCGCGAAAACCCTTCTGCTCCAGCACGTGCGGGTGCAGCACCTTTACCGCCCGGTCGATGCCGAGCAGCGGGTCCAAGGCCTAATCCCGCACGCGAAACTCGACGCCCGAAGGCGAGACGAGCTTGAACCCGCGCGCCTCCCGCTTGTAATCGAACGATCGGCCTGTCGCCGGGTCTTCGAAGCCCGACGGAATCTCCTCCGGATACGAGCCCGACGTCGACCGCACTTCGCGCGCCTTCAGGGCGATCCGAAGCGCCGTTCGCGCGGTCATCGCTGCGAACGACCGGGCGCGCAAGTCGGCGAAGTTCACGAAAGGTCCAGGGCCGCCCTGAAGCGCGATCAGGTCCTCGCGTCGCGCGGCGTCAGGCCGGCTGCAGGCGCCGCGTACCTTGAGCGCGAAGTCTTTCGCGGCGTGCACGCCGGCGTACATCTGCTCTACTCCGCCCTCGAGCGATTCCGCCGGTTCCGGGCCGAGAATGGGAAAGCCCGCGAGCTGGAGATCCAGCAGCGCGCGCGCTTCCTTCGCCCCGATGGTGATCGCTTCCAGCCGAGCCGCTTCTCCGGTCGCCGCCGCTTCGATTCCAACCGGGTCCGGGCCGAGCCCCTCGATCGCGGCGCGAAGCCGCTGGAGCTGCGTCGGCGAGAGCTTCGGAAAGGTCTCCAGGATCGCCTTCGCCTGCGCTTCGATGATCTCCGCCGCCGCCAGGCTGAAGTCGATGCGTCCCGCTCTCGCGAGGTGCCGCGCGAGTTTCACAGCCGCGACATGATCCTCGATGTCGCCCTCGAGCGACTTGCCGAGCCGCGCGAGGTCGCGAGCCAGCGGCGCAGCGCGATTCATGTCGTCGGCGCCCAGCCCAGGCTCGAAGTTGTCCAGTTTCGACCCGGCGCGGATCATTTCCAGCGCCGGTCCGTTGGCGAGGTCGCACGCCCGCCAGTAACTCCCCGCGGCGTTCTGCTCGCCCTCGGGCGACGGCGCCGACACGCGCATCAACCGGGACAGATCCAGGGTCCCGACCGCGCTCCTTCCGTCGGCGCTGAGACCGATCAGCTGTCCCTTCAGGTCGAAAATCGCCGCGCCGGACTGAACGCCCTCGATTTTCGCCGTCCAGACTTCAGGCCCGACCTTTTCCCATCCGCGCGCGAACACGTTTCCGACGACGCCGGCAGGGGAGAGCGCAACCAGGGGATCCTTTTCCGGAAGCGGCCCGAATGTCGGCCGAGCCGCTTTCGCCTGCACGCCGTCCACTTTCCACAGGGCTACGCCGCGCAGCCGGTCGCGCGCGACCACCCGCGCGGTCCACTTTTTCCCCTGGAAGTCCACCTCGAGTCCGACGGAACCGAGCGCGGCTTTGCCGCAGACCCAGATCTGCCCCTCCGCCGAGGCCCAGACACCCACGCCCGCCGCCGAATTCGACCAGACCGCGGCCACGCTCGGCCCCTGGTCGCGCGCGATGTCCTCCGACGTCGGCGCCTTCGGCTCCGGCGGCCTGACCGGGTTGGCCGGCGGTTCCGCGAGCTTCTCCTGCTCCTTCTTCGAGAGCCACTTCCCGTCGACCTCTCGATAACCGAGTTCGATCAGGCGTCCGCGCGCCCGGGCATGGTCGGTCTGGAGCGCCAGCGCCTCGATGTAGTGCTCGCCTGCTTTTTCCTCCAGCGCGTTCTTCACGCACCAGTCGGCCAGCTGAACGAGAGAGTCCGGGTTCTTGCGGTCGGCCAGCATCAGCCGGCCTTCGTAGAGCTGCTCCGGCGAAGCCGCCGTGCGGTCGATCTTGTCGACCAGGTCCATCCGGAACGTCAGGGCGGCCCCATGTTTGCCGATGTCGATCTTAATCTCGGACTCGGTCTGCGACACAATCCGGCCTTCGATGACCCGGCCGTCCTTGAGGTAGACCTTGTCGGCGAGAGCGAACAACGGGGTCAGCAATAGAGCGAAAAGGGCAAGGAGGGGGGCTTGGCGCATCCGGGTAAGGATACACGATACGGGCAGGGAAATGGTGTGCGAGTCGAGAGGAGAAGAGGCCCCGACACCGTGCAAAAAAAGCGGGCGGGAGGCTGAGCCCCACGCCCGCGCTGAATTTCTGTTTCTACCCACTACCAACTACTCCCGACTCCCTACTCCCGACTCCCTACTCCCGACTCCCTACTTCGCCTCTTCCTTCTTCGGCATGATCTCGTACGCCTTCCCGCCGACGACCACGACGACGTGGTCGCCCAGCGCCAGCCACTTCGCCACCTCCGGCTTCGCCGCCAGCAGCTTGAAGTACTCGTCCGACAGGTACTCGACCTTCAGCGTCTCCGCCTTCCCGTCCCACTTCTGGTCGTACCAGCCTTCATTCGTCCCGTAAAACGTCTTTCCGGCAATCACCTGGACCGCACTCTTCGTCTGGCCCGTCCGCGCATCCTTCCGCGCAAACCCGCCGCCGGCAGGAGCCGGCTCCAGGGCCTGCCCCTTCTTCGCCTTCTCCGCTTCCTTGCTCGCCTCAACCGCCGACTCGCCCTTCGCGCCCAGCTCCATCCCGCCTGCATCCGCGGCCGGGGCTTCCGATGCCTTGTCTTCCGCTTCGATCCTGCGAAGCGCCTCGTCCGCGCCCCTCAGGCGACCGCCGGCCGCGCCAAGCTGGCGCTGAACCCGCGCGTTGTCCTCGAGCACGAGGAAGGACGTGTACTTCGTCATCACGCCGAATTCCTTCGCTAGCGCGACGATCTCTTTCTTCAGTTCTTCCTTCTCGCCGTTCAGCCGGATCGCGTCCATCAGATGGCCGATCTTGCTGATCGCCCAGAGGCGCGGGACCGAGTCGTGCGTCCCGTTCTCTTTCGGAAAGCCCGCCTCGTACACGAACTCGCGCGCCTTGCCGTTCACCGAGCCCTTGAGCTTGATCGAGCGCGAGCCGGTCCCCTTGAAGCGCCCGAAGACCGAAATCTGCTGGCCTTTGAACACGTCTGAAAGCTGCTTCGGATAGATGTCGTAAACCTCGGCCGACTCGCCTCCGAACTCGATCTTGATGTCTGACAGCACGGGCGCGCCGATCTTCTCGTAGTACCCCGCCATCTTCGTCTCGAGCGACTCCGTCGGCGTGATGTACTCGCGCAACCCGCGGTTTTCCTCCGCGATCCGGTCGAGCAGCCCCACGTTCAGCTCGAACCCGACGCCCAGCGTGAAGATCCGCGCCAGCTTCCCGTTCGCGTCCCGCGTGATCTTGACGATCTTTTCCGGATCGGTTTCGCCCAGCGTAGGCTCGCCGTCCGTCATGAAGATCACCATGTACGGTCTCGAAGCGTCGCCCGTGTTCATCGCGAGCGCCATCGTCATCGCCTCGGAGATGTTCGTGCCGCCGCGTGCCTTGATCGCGTCGATGAACTTCCCCGCCTCGGCCAGGTTCTCGCCGCTCACCTCGACCAGCGCGTCCTTCCACTTCACGGCCTCCGTCGAGAACCGGACGATATTGAAGCGGTCGCCGGGGTTCAGCGTCTCCAGCCCCGCCTTGAGCGCCTTCTTCGCCTGCGGCATCCGGTCTTCCTCGGCCATCGACATCGAGTTGTCGATCACGAAGCAGACGTCGCGCTTCACAAGCTCGGCATCCGTCGCTACGGCCTTGGGCGACAGCATCAGCATGAAGTACCCGTCCTCGCCGTCTTCGCGCTGGGCGACCATGTTCATCCCGAAGTCGCCGTCCTGCTGCGTGAAGTAAAGGAGGAAGTCCTTGTCGGGCAGCACGTTCGCGGCTTCGTACACCACCGTGCCTTCGAAGTCGCTCTTGCGGGCGACGTCAACCGAGTGCGTCGGGCTCATCAGCGACTTCAGCGCCACGCCCGACTTCACATGCACCGCCACGCGGCACTCGTTCAGCGGCCGCGAGCTGAATTTCTCTGTGTTGAGCGGGTACCGGTAAACGCACAGCCCGCTGTCCGCCTTGATCGTCTCCGAGTACGCCAGCTTCACGCGCTTCTCCTCGTTCGGCAGGATCGGGAACACGCGCAGC
>WSZJ01000254.1 GCA_009773755.1 Planctomycetota bacterium
GGCGGCGGCGCCGGCCGGCATCGCGGGAGACGCGGCGGCCGACGCTGGAGGAATCGCCGGAACAGGCCGCTGCCGGGGCAGGGGCCGGGCGCGGCGGTGATGAACGCGCCTTCGGCCGATCCCTACGCCGGGCAGCCGATCCCGGGGGATATCGGACCGCCGCCGGTCGCAGGCGCGGAAGGCGTGGCAGGGCAGGGCGCTCCCGCCGGAGGCGCGATTCCCGGCCAGCCCCTTCAGCCGGTCGGCCGCGGCGAAGGCGTCCTCGAAGTCCATCCCGAAGGATTCGGTTTTCTGCGCGACCCGAAAAACAACTACCTCTCCACCCCTCAGGACATCTACGTCGCCAAGTCCCAGATCGTCCGCTTCGCCATCCGCGAAGGATCGTGGCTGGAAGGGCCTCTCGCGCCGTCCAAGGACCGTAGCAAGGGGCCTGCGCTGATGGCCGTGGACCGGATCAACGGGATGGAGCCCGAGAAACACCGCGAGCTGCCGGTTTTCAAGCAGCTCACGAGCATAGACCCCCTCAAGCGGCTCGATCTCGAGGGGAAGATGAACGACATCTCGCTTCGCGTGATGGATCTCATCTGCCCGATCGGGAAGGGCCAGCGGTGCCTGATCGTGGCGCCGCCGCGCACGGGGAAGACGATCCTGCTGCAGAGGCTGGCGCAGGTCATCGGCATGAACCATCCGGAATGCCACATCATCATGCTGCTCGTGGACGAGCGGCCTGAGGAAGTCACGGACATGCAGCGGAACGTGCCCGGCGAAGTCGTGTCGAGCTCGCTGGACAAGGTCGCGACGGCGCACGCGCGTCTTTCCGAACTCGTGCTCGACCGCGCCCGCCGGCTCGTCGAATGCGGCAAGGACGTCGTCATCCTCCTCGACTCCCTCACCCGCCTCGCCCGCGCCTACAACCGCGAATCCGGCGACCGCGGCCGCACGATGAGCGGCGGCCTCGACACCCACGCGATGGAAAAGCCTCGCGAGTTCTTCGGAAGCGCCAGGGCGCTCGAAGAAGGCGGCTCCCTCACCATCATCGCGACCTGCCTCATCGACACCGGCAGCCGCATGGACCAGGTCATCTTCGAGGACTTCAAAGGCACCGGAAACGCGGAACTCGTGCTTCACCGTCCCCTCGCCGAGCGACGCATCTTCCCGGCCATCGACATCAACGCCTCGGGCACCCGCAAGGAAGAAAAACTCCGAAGCCCGATGGAGCTCGAGCGCGTCTATCGCATGCGTCGCGCCCTCGCGCAGTTCAAACCGATCGAAGCGATGGAAGCGCTGATCCCGCGTGTCCAGAAGTGGCCGAGCAATTCGGCGTTCCTCGCGCAGTTCGATGTGAATTCGTAGTCCGTCCGCTACTTCCCGGGCGGAGCCTCACTGAAGCGAAGTCGTTCGCGGAATTCCTTCACGTCCGCGAGGTGCGCTTCGTCCCCCCAGTAAATGACGTGCAGCGACCGGTTTCCGCGCGGCAGGACCCACGACGCCCCGATCCTGGCGTCACCCGGGAGCTTGACCGCCAGCGCTTCCGCCCCCGGCCAGTCGGGAAGAGCGTGCTCGACAACCTCCGCCCCGGGAACGATCTCATGGATCCTCGCGAGGTGCGCTTCACGCCCCGGGGCCGGTTCCGTAACCCGGAACCTGAGCGCGGCGGCGCCGAACACCTGGGTGAAGGCGACTGAAGTCGCGTCGCGCTGGAGGTAGCGCCAGTCGCTGGGCGGGCGGATGGAGGCCCCGGCTTCGGGGAACTGAGTATCGGGGATTTCAGGCGGAGCGATTTTCTTTTCCGGGTCGTTATTGCGGGGGCGCAGGGGGCCCAGCAGGAGCGCGGCGCCGACTGCGATGGCGCCCATCGCCGCGATTCCCAGGAGAACGATCCCCAATCGCGAGATCCCACCCGAGTAACCGCAGTGTGGACACACGCCGCCCGAGCGGGCCGGGTCGAACGTCTGGCGGCAGCGGGAGCAGGCGCGAATCACTCCGGTGCGTCGCCGGAACGGAGGTTAATGGCCATCAGTCGGCTTTTCCACCGGCTGCGGGTCCGAGAGTTTCATCGTCTTGAACAGCGCCGAGGCGTCGGCGCAGATTCCCTTCTTTCCTTCCGCGCTCACCCAGAGGCGGTGGTTCGTGCGGTCCGCCCACCAGGAGCCCGCTTCGCGCCCCGCGTCCGACGGCCACGAGGCAAAAAGCGCTTCGCCCCCGGTCAACGCGGAGACCCCTGCAGTCCAATCGCCCGTCGGCTGGAACGATTTGGCCCGTTCGGCGTGGGTTTCCCCGGTGACCTGCAGCACGCTGACGGAGACCACGCCATGCGACGTCTCGAATGAGAAGCGCATGCCCTCTTTCTCCGTGATCTTCCAGGCAGGCGGGGCCGTGAATTCGATCCCGGCGTTCACGAACGAGCATGGAGTCCCGTGTGCATCGGAGGACGCCTCTTCTCTCAGCCTGTTTGCGCGTCCGCGAAGCACGAGCGTGGCCACCATCGCGACAAGCAGTACGCCGACGGACAGCGCACCCGCGACGGCGGGATTCTGCAGCGCGGCGTAGAAGCGCGATTCCTTCTGAGGCGCCGCGAGTCCGTCGTGGATGGCAACGCGGTGGCGCGCGCCGAAAGGATTCTCGCGGACTTCGCCCCGGACGCCTGAATCGGAAGCGGAGCCTCCGGGCGCAGGCGCCGCGGCGTCCGCCGGCGCGGGGAAGGGCGCCATGGTGTGACCGATTGCAGCCGGGGCCGCCGCGGCGGCGGGTAGCGGTACGGCTGCGGAAGGCCCGGGACTGGGCAGCCCGTGTATTTTCCCGCACTTGCAGCTGACCGAAGCCGGCCCCAGTCCGGTCCGGATCGTTTCGCCGCAGGAACAGTGAAGGGTGATCATGCGGGCCGCATTATAGCGAAGGCGAGTTGCGAGTTGCGAGTTGCGGGTTGCGAGTGGAACAGCCGGCCTCCCGGATCCGGCCGCCGATGAGTCGTTTGCCTGCCCACCTGCATTGTGTCAGTTCGTTTTCACTGCGTTCCGCACTTCGCCCTTCGAGAAGTACGCCACGAATTGTTCCGCGATCTCGACGGCGACCCGCTCCTGGGCCTCCTCGGTGGAAGCGCCAAGGTGCGGCGTCAGGACGACGTTGGGAAGGGAGCGGAAGGGCGAGTCGGCGGGAAGCGGCTCGGTCTCGAATACGTCCATGGCCGCGCCCGCAATTTTCCCGGACTTGAGCGCTTCGAGCAGCGCTGCCTCGTCGACGATTCCGCCGCGGGCCGCGTTCACGAGCCTTACGGTTTTCTTCATTTTCGCGAATTGGGCGGGGCCGATGAGGTGTTTTGTCTCGGGGGTCAGGGGGGAGTGAACGGAAATGAAATCGGAGGCGGGGAGGAGGGCGTCGAGCGCCACTTTCTTCGCTCCGAATTCAGCGGCGCGCGCGTCGGTGATATAGGGGTCGAAGACAAGCACGGTCATGTCGAGCGCGCGGCCGACTTTCGCGACGACGCTGGCGACGCGGCCGAGGCCGAGGAGGCCCAGGGTCTTGCCGGTGAGCTCGACGCCGGTGAGACCTTTCTTCGGCCATTGCCCCGCGCGCATTTCGCGGTCCGCGGGAGCGATGTGACGCGAAAGCGCGAACATCAGCGCCACGGCGTGTTCACCGGCGCTGGTCGTGTTGCCGCCCGGCGTGTTTTCGACGATGACGCCGGCCTTCACCGCCGCGGCGACATCGATGTTGTCCACCCCCGCGCCTGCACGGCCGACGATTTTCAGTTTCTTTCCGGACGCGAGCACCTTCGCGGTCACCTTCGTCGCGCTCCGCACGATCAGGCCTTCATACCCGACGATCTCCGCGCACACCTGCTCCTCGGTCAGCCCGGTTTTTTTTTCGACGTCCACGCCGCCCTTTTTCAACACGGCCACGGCTGCGTCGCTCACGGCGTCGGCGATCAGGACTCTCGGCATTTGAGGGGTCTCCGGTGGTGGATTTCGCGGCAGGTGAGGGTCGCGCGGAAGGGCATTGGTGGCAAATTACGGCGGGCGGGCGGGCGG
>WSZJ01000255.1:0-1980 GCA_009773755.1 Planctomycetota bacterium
CGGTCCCGCCGAAACCGCAGCCGGGCGGGAAGGTCGGGCCCGCGGGCGCGGGAGGGAGCGACACGACCGCGCAGGAGCCGGAGCGCCCGGCAGAGACGCAGCAGCCCGTCGAGGAGGTCCGCAAGGCGCCGCCGGAGATCGAGCGGGACGAGGCCGGCGAGGATCTCCTCTACGTCTGCGACACCACGCTCACCATGTCGGACGCGAAAGACTGCGTCAAGAAGCTCGTCGAAGAGCGCCTGATGTGCCGCGACCTCGCCAGCGATTTCCGCTTCGGATTCATCGGTTTTCGGGACTACAACAACCAGTACCTCACCGATGTTTTGTTTTTCACGCGCGACTTCGAAAAAGTCCGCGACCACATGATGCACCTCGGCTTCTCGGGCGCGAACGCGGGCGCCGGTTCGGCCGCGGAAAAGGGGCTCCAGGTCGCCCTGATGCTGGACTGGTCGCGCGTGCCGCGGAAACGGCTGCTCCTGATCACCGATACCTACCCGAACGACGAAGCGGACCTCTACTACCGCGGTCATTTCATTCACGACGACGAGAACATCGTCATCAACTGCCTCTACCACACGCACGCCGCGACGAAAAAAGTGATCCTGCAGAAACTCGCGAAGATCGGCGGCGGACACTCCGATTTCCTGCCCATCGACAAGCCGGCGGGACGGCCCAGGGACGGGGCGGACGTGAGGTAGGGCGGATCAACTACTTGAGGCGGTCCGCCAGCCGCGTCCAACGCAGCCGCTCCTTGTCGTTCGCGACCGCCGTGCGAAGCGCGCGCTTCGACCCGACGATCGCGACGTACCTCTTCCCTCGCGTGATCGCGGTGTAGAGCAGGTTGCGTTGCAGCATCGGGAAATGCTGCGTGTGAAGGGCGATGACGACGGCCGGGTACTCGCTTCCCTGAGACTTGTGGATCGTGCAGGCGTACGCGAGCTCGAGCACGTCGAGATTGTCGGCGTTGTACGCGCATTTCTTCCCGTCGAAGACCACCGTGACCGTGCCGTCCGCCTCATCGACCTCGGTGACGAGCCCGAGGTCGCCGTTGAAGACGTCGAGCTCGTAGTCGTTCTTCACCTGCATGACCTTGTCGCCGATCCTGAGATTGCGCAGCGGGACGGCCCTGGCGCCCCTGGGGTTCAGGCGTTCCTGAAGCGCGTTGTTGAGCGAGATCGCGCCGAGCGTCCCCTTGTGCATCGGGACGAGGACCTGCACGTCGGCAGGGGTCAGGCCGAGGCGGCGCGGAAGCTCTCGCGACGCCAGCTCGATGACGGAGGTCAGCGCTTCCTCGGGAACTTCCTTTTCCACGAACGCAAAATCATCGCCGAGCGGCTCGGGCATTTCGCCCTGCAGCACGGCGTAGGCGTTCGTGACGATGAGCGAGCGCGCGTCCTGGCGGAAAATCTCAGTCAGCCGCACGACTTCGACCGAGCGGGACGCGATGACGTCGCGCAGCACGCTCCCCGGGCCGACGCTTGGAAGCTGATCCGCGTCGCCGACGAGGATGAGGCGGGCGGCGGGCGGGACGGCGTCGAGCAGCATGCCGAAAAGCGCAATGTCGAGCATCGAGGTCTCGTCCACGATCACGACGTCCGCTTCGAGCGGGCGGGCCAGGCTGCGCTGCGGAACGCCGGTCTTCGGGTTCCACTCCAGGGTGCGGTGGATCGTCTTTGCTTTCTCGCCGGAAGCGGATTCGAGCCGGCGCGAGGCGCGGCCCGTCGGTGTGCAGAGGGCGAGGCGCAGGGATTTCTTCTTGAAGATCTCGGCGAGGCCGCGGATCAGGGTGGTCTTGCCGGTCCCGGGGCCGCCGGTGATCACCGTCGCCTTGTTCCTGATCCCGGAGAGAATCGCCTGCCGCTGGCCTTCTGCCAGCGTGATCTGCGCCTGCGACTCGAACCACGCGAGCGCGCGATCCGCGTCGATCGGGACGTCAACCGGTGGCGCGTCGAGAAGGGCGCGCAGGCGCTCGGCGGCGGC
>WSZJ01000255.1:1985-6001 GCA_009773755.1 Planctomycetota bacterium
GCCGCCGTTCTCGATGACGACGAAGTGTCTCTCCGCGAGCCGGTCGATCGCCTCCGCGGCGGGTGCGCCTTCCGGGCCGAGCAGCTCTCCCGTCCTGTCGGCGAGTTCTTCGCGTGGCAGATAGCAGTGCCCCTCCGACTGCGATTCACGCAGCACGTGCATCGCGCCGGCTTCGGCGCGCTCCGGCGCCGACGGCGGGATGCCGAGGCCGGAAGCGATCCGGTCCGCGGTGAGGAATCCGATCCCGGTGACCTCCGCGGCGAGCCGGTACGGGTCGCTCTTCACGACGTCCGTCGTCCGCCCGAGATACCGCTTCCAGACTCGCACCGCCAGCGCCGTCCCCAGACCGAGCGAATGCAGGAACGTCATCGTCTCGTGGATTGTGCGCTGCTCCGCCCAGCTCTCGGCGATCGCCTTCGCCTTCCTCCCCATCCCCGGGATCGCGCGCAGTTTCTCAGGCGCGTCCGTCAAGACGTCGAGCGTCCGATTCCCGAATGCCGCGACGATTTTCTCCGCGGTCTTCGGCCCGACCCCCGGGATCACGCCGCTTCCCAGGTACTTCTCGATCCCCGCTTCCGTCGACGGCAGCACCGGCGTGTACGTCGCGACCTTGAACTGCCGGCCGTAGCGCCGGTCCTCGACCCACGCGCCCGTCATGCGAACGGATTCGCCGATGCGCACGCCGACGAGGTTGCCGACAGCGGTCGCGAGGTCGGTTTTTCCCTCGACGAGGATGCGAACGACCGACCAGCCGTTTTCTTCGTTTACGAAGGTGAAGCGCTCGAGAATCCCCTCGAGAGTGTCCGGGGCGGCGTTGGGATCGGGGAATAGGTCGCGCATGGGGCGGGCATTGTGATGAGGGGGTGGGTGGGGCGCAAGACACCCGGGGGTGAGGTTGATGGCGGTCGAAAGGAAAAACGGCGTTGCCACAGAGAGCACAGAGGGCACAGAGAAAAAGGACTTTTTTCAAAACTCGAAGTTGGAATGCAACTTCAGTCGCACTTGCGATCTGGATCGAGGCGCTTTTCTCTGTGACCTCTGTGACCTCTGTGGCAAGGCCGTTCCGTGCGCTCAGGGACACTACTCCCATGCTCCCTTTTCGGTACACTCCCCCCTCACAATTCCCGGGAAGGCGGTGGCCAAATGAAGAGATTCGCGACCGTCGCCGTCCTGATGGCCGCCGTCGTCGCGCTCGCCGAGGACAAGCCGCCGCCCTCGCGAAAGATCGAAGGAGTCGTCGCCGACACCTCCAACGTGCTCCAGCCGGGCTCGGAGCTGGCCCTCCAGTGGAGCTGGGAGGCCGGGAGCGCGACCGCCGTGGCCGGGATCAAGGCGGACGCGAAGGGGCATTTCGAGCACATGTTCAAGAAATGGCCCGGCGGACTGCTCGTGGTGGCCTATGACCAGAAACGCGAGAGGGGCTGCCTGCTGGCCGTGGATGAAGAAGCATCGAAGAAGCCCCTTACCGTGCGCCTCGGGCCGCTCGTGAAAGTGAAGGGAAAGATCGCGACGGGGGACCCGCTCGTTCCGCTTCCGCCCGAAGTGACGATGACCGTCGCGACGATCGAGGGAAACGTCGACATTATGCGCGTCAAGGCGGGCGAAAAAGGCCTCTCGTTCCGGATTCCGCCGGGGAAGTACAGGCTCAAGTGGGCGAACGATCTCTTTCGCGCCGTCGAAATGGACATCGAGGCGGGGCCGAAGGCGGAGCTCGACCTCGGCGTGCTCAAGCTCGAGCCCACCCCCGTGGCACTCGGACTCGGCAAGACCATGCCTCCATTCAGGGCCGGCTTCGTCCGCGGCGGGAAGCCCGATCTGCAGATCGCCGACTACAAAGGCAAGTGGGTCCTCGTGCTTTTCTGGGGCTCCTGGTGCAACACGAGCTCGACCCAGTGGATCCCGAACCTGATCGAGTTCGACGAGCGCCTGAAACCGCGCTACACGAATTACCAGATCCTGGCCTACCACGACGCCACGGCGAAGACGTTTCAGGAGATGGAGGAAAAGCTCGCAACGCACGGCGAACTTCACTGGAACCCGCACGACATCCCGTTCCCCCTGCTGCTCGACGCGGAAGAGGGCGGCACGGTGAAGACGTGGGGGATCGTCGGCGAGCCCATCGTGTTCCTCTTCGACCCCGAGGGAAAGTTCATCAAGCAGGCCCGCGACTACGCGATGCTCGAGAAGGCGTTGATGGGCGAGATGAAGTAGCGGTGGGCGCTTCGAAATACGGTCCCGAGTATTTCGCGGCACGGCGAATGTCCGCGGGGAACGAGGAGCACGTACCGCGGACGATGGCGAAGGTGAAGCGCGTCGCGAAACTGTCGCCGGGGATGCGCGTGCTCGAGGTCGGGTGCGGTCTCGGCGGTCTCAGCCGGGCGATTGCCGCCGAAGTTGCGCACGTCACCGCGATCGACATGTCCGAGCACGCGATCGAGCAAGCGCGCTCCGCGACCGACGCGAAGAACGTCTCGTTCGAGTGCGCGGACGCCCTCGCCTTTCGCCCCGCCGGCAAGTTCGACCTCGCCCTCGCCCTCGCCGTCTTCGAGCACTTTGGCCGCCGCGAGCAGCAGAAGTTCCTCAAGACGGCCCGCCGGTGGCTCGTCTCCGGAGGCCGGCTGGTCCTCCATGTCCCGATCGCGGAGTCGTGGAGCGGGAAGCGGCGCCGGTCGCGGCGGTCGGTGGACCAGGGGATCGAGGGGATGGACTACACGGGTGACCCGACGCACAAAGCGACGTTTTCCGTGAAGACCTTTCGCAAGGCGCTCGCCGACGGCGGCTTCCGCATCGTCAAGGAGTGGGTCCGCTACTCCCGCTGGGGCTGGCCCGCCGGCTGGGCGCGCGTCGCGATGAGCGCGCTGCCGGCGCGCGTGCGCGAGACATTCGCGATGGAAGCGATCGCGGCGGCCGAGCCGGAGGCCGAAAAGTGAGCCTCTGGAAGAAGCTGACCGGTCGCAAGCCGCAGGACCCGCAGCGGTACCAGGATTCAGGCGCGGCACGCACGCTGCTCCTCGGCGGCGCCGGCGAAGACGCCGAGATCGTTCGCGCTTCAAGAAAGTTCGTCGTCGTCGCCGACATCCGCCGCGGCCCCGGCGTCACGATCCTCGCGAACCTCGAGCTACCGCTTCCCTTCCGCGACGCCGCCTTCGACGAGATTTTCAGCCTCGAATTCATCGAGCACGTCCCGCACCCCGACCTCCCGCGCCTGCTGCGCGAGTGCCGCCGCGTCCTCCGCAAGGGCGGCGCCTGGATCTCCGGCTGCCCCGACATGGAAGTCCTCGCTTCCTGGTTCTCCCTCCAGTGCGACTGCGTCGAGGCCTGGCAGGCCGATCCGAAATGCAAGTCGTGCGGCGGCAAGGCCCGCATCTCGCCGTCTCGCTGGCTGAAAAGCGTCTTCGGCAACCAGGAGGACTACGGCGACTCTCGCCGCGCCGACACGCACAAGAACGGGTTGTGGTTCGCGAGACTGAACCAGCTTCTCGAGGAAGCGGGCTTCGGCGGCGTGAAGCGCATCGACGCGGAAGCCTACTATGCGAGGGGCAAAGCGGAATCGAAGATCGTCGTCGAGGCCGCGGCTCGCTGAAGCCTTACAATGGTTCGATGCCGCTCGCAATTCTCTTCCTGGTCCTCGCTTCCCTTGCCTCGGCCGAAAGCGCGCTCGAGCGCCGCTACCCGGAGCTGGACGAGGAGGATCTCGCGGACGCAGAGCAGATCGCGGCGCTGGAACACCACGTTAACGCGTTCTTCGACGCGGAGCTCACCGAGAAGCGCCGCGAGCATCTCAAGGCCGTGGAGGAGACGAAATCTCCCTTTCGCGTGGTCGAAGCGGTCGTCCGGCGCGGACGGCGGTACACGAAGCCGGAGGAGGCGATTGTCGGCAATCTCCAGATCCCTCCGAAATACGATCCCGACCGGCCGACGCCGGTGCAGTAGAGCCGGTCGAAGTCGATGTTGACGCGTCGCGACTGCTCCCAGAGCTGCTCCCACACGATGTCGCTCGTGCGCGGGTCCTGCCA
>WSZJ01000006.1 GCA_009773755.1 Planctomycetota bacterium
GGGCCCCCCCCGGCGCAGGGGGGCGGCCGCAGGCGCGCGCCACGTCGGCGGCCCGCAATTCGTACGGCGGTATCCGGGCCGCGACGGCCAGGATCGAGGGCCCTGCCAAGTTCGTCATCGTTCGACGGGCCTCCCGGTTCGGCGGCGGGCGCGTCAGAGGCCTTTCACCCTGACCTGCGCAATCTCTGCGAACGCGGGACCTGCATGGAAATTCCGAGCCACAAATGGAGGGAACGCAAGACCGCCCTCGGTGCCGGATCCGGGGCTGGGACTCGATCCGGCGGGTCGCTTTTCGCGCGGATTTCCGCACAGCCTGCGCAACTTCACCCTGTCCTTGACTAACGTCGTTAAGTAAAATCACCGTTCGTCCACTCTTAGGAACCCCATGACCCGCGAACCCCACGCCCGACGCATCGCCAGGGACCTCCACATGCTCGCCGACCTCACCCGACGCATCCTGGAGCCCGACGTCACCCCTCAGGACGGCGAAGGCGCCTCGTTCACGCAGATCGTTATCCTCAAATGGCTCGACTCCGCCGGCCCTCGCCGCGCGCAGGACGTCGCGAAATACCTCTCTTCTTCCGCTCCCGCCGCCACCCAGCTCCTCGGCCGACTTCGCCGCAAGGGACTGGTGAAGAGCCGTCCCTGCCCGACGGACGGTCGCGCCGAGGACCTCTTCGTCACGCCGCACGCGCGCGCCCTCGTCCGGCGGCACGAGGTGCTCAAGATGCGCCGCCTCGAGAAGCTCTGGGGGGGGTTGCCGGAGGCGAAGCGCCGGCTCGTGGCGCAGGGGCTGGAAGCGGCGATCGACCTGCTGCTGACGGAGAAGCCCGTCGGTTCGGAAATGTGCCTGCACTGCGGAGCGTATGACTCGCCGAATTGCGTGATGCGCCAGCATGGGTTCGCCTGCCCTACCGAGACCTGTCCGAGTGGCAAGCCGGCGGAGTAGGCCAGTTCGCACAGTTGCGGCATTCCACTTGCGTTGAAATCCTGTGTGGAAATCTCCGCTCCCGCCGTTGAGCAGGCCAAGGCCGTCGTCGCCGCCGGGCTTGCTCCGGCCCTGAAGCGCAGCGACGCCCCTTCGTTCGGCTGCTTCCCGGTCTACTCGCCCTACGAGATCATTCGCGCCGCCGGACTGCTTCCGGTCGGACTCATGGGTGCCGGCGCCTCCATCGACATCGTCCACGCGGACGCCCGCTTCCAGAGCTTCGTTTGTTCCATCGCGAAGACGTCTCTGGAGCTGGGGCTGCAGAAACGGCTCGTGGGGATGGAAGGAGCGGTGTTCCACTCGATCTGCGACGTCGCCCGGAATCTTGCGAGCGTGTTCAAGCGGAATTTCCCGGGGATGCATATCGAGTACATCCATCTGCCGCAGAACGCGGCGGGGCCGGAAGCGGAGGACTACCTTGTAAGCGAGTACCGGCGCGTGATGGCCGGGCTCGAGGCACGAATGGGGCGGCGCATCGACGACGCGGCGGTGGCGGCGGCGATCCGCGAGTACAACCGGCCGCGGCGGCTGATGCGCGAGCTGTATGCGATGCGTGCGAAGGAGCCGGAGCGGATCGGCGCCGCCGAGATGTTCCCGCTGGTGCGTGCCGGGACGATGCTCCCGCCCGACGAGCACGCGCGGATCCTGCAGGTGGCGAAGGAGGAATTCACGGCGCGAAAACCGAGGCGCATGGACCGCGTGAAGGTCGTCGTGGAAGGAGCGTTCTGCGAGCAGCCGCCGATCGGGCTGATCGAGACGCTTGAGGGCGCCGGGTGCTACGTCGTGGACGACGACTTCTGCGCGGGGTGGCGATGGTTTTCGACGGATGTGCCGGAGGGACCTGACCCTGTGCGACAGCTCGCGCGCGCATGGCTCGAGCGCGGGCGCGCGACTTCGACGCGCTTCAACCCCGACAAGCCTCGTCACAAGGACCTTGTCAGGAGAGTCCGCGAATCGGGCGCGCAGGCCGTGCTCTTCATGCCCGCGAAGTTCTGCGAGCCGGCGCTGTTCGACTACGTCGTTTTCCGCCGTGAGCTGGAGAAGGAGAACATCCCCCACCTCATGGTGGAGTTCGAGGAAAAGATGTGGACGTTTGAGCGGACGCGGGGAGAGGTGGAGACGTTTGTGGAGTCGTTGTTGTTCGATTGAGGAACGGCCGGGATCGGGATTGGGATAGGGATCGGGATGGGGTGAAAACGGCGACGCGGAGGTCGGATCATGGCGGAATACGGGACGGCGGTGCACGAAGCGTCGCGAAAGGCGATGACGGCTTGGTACGACCGGCTCGCGGCGGCTGCGAAGACCGGCGCGCCGACGGCGTACCTCATGATCTCCGGCAATTGCGTCGAAATCCTGCGCGCCTTCGACATCGAGCCCGTGTTCCCGGAAGTCAACGCGCTTCAGCTCGCGATCCGCAAGCAGTCGCTCCCGCTGATCCTCAAGGCCGAGGAAATGGGTTACTCGAGCGACAACTGCGCGTACGTGAAGGCGGACGCGGGGTTCACCTTCGGCGAAGCGGCACCGGGGGGCGGGAAGATCCCGAAGCCGACGTTCATCGTGTGCAACTTCGTCGGATGCAACGTGTACATCAAGTGGTTTGAGCACTGCTCCGAGTTCCTGGGCGTGCCGCTGACGATGATCGACGTCCCGTTCGTGCGCGCCGAGCGACCCAGCGACGGCGACGTGCGGTACGTCGTGGCGCAGCTGAAGAAGCTGATCGCCGACTGCGAGAAGGCAACGGGGAAGAAATTCGACATCGACCGGCTGCGCGAGATCTGCGCGCTGTCGGCAAAGGCGGAGGACGGCTGGCAACGCTGCAAGGATCTTTGCAAGAACACGCCCGCGCCGATGGACGCCTACTTCGACGCGATCAACCTCATGGGCCCGATCAACGTCCTGCGCGGCACGCAGGACGCTGTGGACTTCTTCGACGTCGCGGTGAGGGAGTACGAAGCGCTGGTCGCGGCGAAGCGCGGACCGATCCCGGTCGAGAAGTTCCGGATCGTCGTGGAAGGGCCGCCGCCCTACCCGTTCTACCGCCAGTTTCGCGACCTGTTCGCCGCGTGGAACGCGGTCGCGGTTCAGTCGACTTACTCGACGGTCGGAGGGATCTGGGAATTCGGTTTCCGGCACGACCCGAAGAACCCCCTCGAATCGATCGCGCAGCAGATGCTCATGGAGAATCTCTGCAACCGGTCGCTTCTCGACCGCTACAAGCAGATCCGGCGGTACGTGGAGGAATGGAAGGCGGACGCGCTCGTCATCCATTCGGTGAAGAGCTGCCGGCTCTTCTCCGCCGGCCAGGGAGACATGCGCGACTATTTCGCCAACGAGCTGGGCGTCCCCACCCTGCTCGTGGAGTCGGACCTCGAGGACCCGCGCTACTACGCGCAGGCGATGATGAAGAACAGGATCGACGCGTTCTTCGAATCGCTCGAACACCGGAAGCTGCTGAGGAGGGCGCAATGATCTACGGCGCCGGCGTCGATGTCGGGTCCACCCAGACCAAGGCGGTCATCATCGGCTCCGGGCGCGAAATCGTCGCCCGCTCGCTCGCGATGACCGGCGCGAACGTGTCGAAAGCCGCGGAGAAGATGTTCAACGAAGCGCTCGCTTCGTCCGGGCTGAAGCGCGAGCAGATCGGTTACGTTGTCGGCACCGGCTACGGCCGCTACAAGGTCACGTTCGGCGACTCACAGGTCACCGAAATCTCCTGCCACGCCCGCGGCGCCCATTTCATGTTCCCCGGCACCCGCACCGTCATCGACATCGGCGGCCAGGACACCAAGGCGATCCGGGTAGGCGCCAATGGAGAGGTCGTCGATTTCGCCATGAACGACAAGTGCGCCGCCGGCACGGGCCGCTTCCTTTCCGCCTCCGCCGAGGTCCTCGATCTCCCGATCGAGAAGATCGGCCCTCTAGCCCTCGAAGGGAAAGACCCCGTCCGCCTCTCCACCGTCTGCACCGTGTTCGTCGAGTCCGACATCATGTCCTACCTCGCGCAGGGGAAGAAAGTTCCCGACATCCTTGCCGGCGTCCACCGGGCGATCGCCGCGCGCACCATGTCCCTGCTTCAGCGCATCGGCCTCGGGCCGGAATACTCCATGACCGGCGGCGTCACGCGCAACGTCGGAATGGTCGCCGCCCTGGAGGAAAAACTGAAGGCGCCGCTGAACATCAGCGCGGACTCGCACTACATGGGCGCCATCGGCGCCGCGCTGTTCGCCCTTGAACGCGCGGAGGCCGCTTCCAAGGGCAAGTGCGAGGAAGCGGTGCTCGGCGGGTGGGAAGACGGCCTGCAGGAGAACAAGCGATGATCAGCGCCGGAATCGACCTGGGAAGCGGCTTTTCGAAGGCGGTGCTCTACCGCGACGACGGCGAGGTTCTCGCGCGCGCGCTGGCAAAGACGCGCGCCGACTTCGACAAGGGGGCGCGGGACGTGCTCGACGAGGCGCTCGCCCTGGCGAGGCTGTCGCCTTCCGACCTCGCCTACACCTGCACGACCGGCCTCGGCCGCTACGCCGTCTCCTTCCGCGACATCCAGGTCACCGAAATCACCGCCGCCGCCCGCGGCGCCTGGACCCTTTTCCCGAAGGCCGCGTTCGTCCTCGACGTCGGCGCGCAGAGCACGCGGGCGATCCACCTGCGCGACAACGGCAAGGTGAAGGAGTTCCACACGAACGAAAAGTGCGCGGCAGGCGGCGGGGCGTTCCTCGTGCGCGCCGCGAAGTACCTCGAGGTCCCGCTCGACTCGCTCGGCAAGCTCTCGGTCGAGGCGAAGGGGATGCAGCCGATCTCCAGCGTCTGCGCCGTGCTCGCCGAGTCCGAGATCATCAACCACGTCTCCGAGAACATCCCGATCGGCGACATCGCCCGCGGCATGCACGAGTCGATGGCCGACCGCGCGGTCGGACAGTTGAGGAAGGTCGGCCTGAACGGCCCTGTCACCCTCGTCGGCGGCGTCGCGCTTCAAAGCGGTTTCGTCGAAGCCTGCAAACGCAAATTCGGCGTCCCGCTCCTCGTGCCGGAGCATCCGCAGTTCGCCGCAGCGCTCGGCGCGGCGGTGCTGGGGATGCAGAGGGCTAAAAAGCGAATGGCGGAAGCGGCGGCAGGGTAGGCGAAACTCAAGACGTGGCGATGCGCCACTTCCCGCCCGTCCCCATCAGGAGGAGCGCCACGCCGCCGGCGATGATGGGGAGGTGGCCGAGAAGCTCCTGCAGACCGAAGATGAAGTACGTCGTGGTCAGGAGGACGAACACGACGACGGAAACGAGGCGGGTCATGACGCCGGCAGCGACGACGAAGCCGACCGCGAGCTCGACGGCGAAGGCGGCGAGGACGAAGCGGTCGTCGGGGAATGCGAGCGGGCCGAAGGAGCGCGTGAAGTTGAGGTGGTAGTCGGCGACGATTTTCATGCTGACCAGCGGATTCGCGAGCTTGTCGTTGATCGCGAGGATTGCGAGGTTGGCGCCGAGGGCCAGGCGCAGCGCGGCGACGGCCGTGCGCTCCGAGGACGGTGAGGGCGCCGCGACGCCGCGAAGGGAATCGAGAGAGAACGCGCCGCGTCCGCAGAGGGCGAGAAACACGGCGAAGCCGGCGACATCGAGGTAGTCGATCCAGGCGCGGAACCCGAAGAGCGCGGCGCCCGGCGCCCAGAGGACCAGAAGGGCGACCGCGGCGAGGCGCGTGTAGAGGCCCACGACGAAGCACGCGCCGATGACGATCTGGGCCGCCGCCAACCCGGTCGCGAATGCGTCCGGGGAAACGTCCGCGAGTCGCAGGTCCGGGGCGAGGAACGACCGCGTCGCGCCGCAGGCAATCAGCAAGATGCCCGTCCCAATGCCCACCATCGGCGGCGCGGCCTTTCTGAATTCGAGAAGCCGCCTGCAGGCCGCTTCTCCGATCCTTCGCCGCCGGAGAAACCGGTCGGCCGCGACGGCGATGGCGAACAGGGTCGCCGCGGCGCCAAGTGCGATCGCGATCTCCGGCCAGAAATCCCGAAACGGCCCCGGCCTCTCCTCGGCCGCAAGCCGTTTGACTTCCGGCCCCGGAATGAGCCATTTTTCGTGGGCCTGCGCGGAATTTCGCAGCATGACGCAGAAGAACAGCGCCAGCGTCGCAATCGACCACAGTCCCTTCCCCATGCGGTTTGCTGGAAGCAAATCGCTGGCCCGCCGGTTGCCTCAGCTCCGCAGTTACGGCACCGGCATCATGCCCGCGTGAGCAGGCTGGTCGTGCGATTCCAAAGCCGGGCGAAGAGCGTGCCGGTCGATGTTCGAAATCGGATGTCCGCGATCAAGGCTTCAACGGAAGGATGACGGGCCAGTGGATTCGGTGCGAGTGCGCGTCGGCACGCAAGTCCGACCCCTCGCGGCACGATGACCGGCATGGAGCGCACGAGGTCGCGCCAGGCGACAGGGCGGACTCCGTCGGGCCAGGAACGCGGAGGATGGCCGGTGAGAATGTGGAAGAGGATGCCGCCGAGGGCGAAGACGTCGCTCCTTTCGTCGTCGCGGCCATCGGCCTGTTCGGGAGCCATGTATTCGGGAGTGCCGGCGACGAGTCCGTCGGGCGTGGACGTCCGGCGTGAGACTCCCCAGTCGAGGACGCCGGCGCCCGGTACGATGTGGGCGGGCTTCAGGTCGCGGTGTAATACGCCGCGCGCGTGGGCGTGTGCGACGGTGTCGCAGGCGGCGAGGAAGGGAGCGAGGAGGGCGCGCGGGTCGCCGGCATTTCGATGCAGTTCTGCGACGCGTACGTCGAGCGTCGGGCCGGTCGCGAGAGGCATGACGGCGAACGGACGGCCTTCCGCGTCGCTCGCGATTTCGCGGATGGCGATGACGCCGGGATGATCCAAGGAAGCGGTGGCCTCGCGTTCCCGCTCGAGGCGATCCCCGGTCTCCTCGCCGGAGGGACGCTTGACGGCGACAAGTCTGCCGGCCGTGGTGTCCCGCGCTTCCCAGACTTCTCCCATCGCTCCCCGGCCGAAGCGGCGCAGGAGGATGAAGCGGCCACCGGCGAGGAGGCGGGCGGAATCCGCGGGAGCGGGGGCATCGCCGTGCGGGGGCTGGTGGCGGGCGACAAATTCCGCTTCCACAAGATCTGGCGGCGGCGCCAGTCCGGGAGCGATGGCGTTGAGCCAGACGGCGAGCGGCGGCGCGGGGGCGAGGCGCCAGGCGATTTGCAGGGACTCCCCTAAGAGGTCGACCAGGGCGTCGGCGCGTTGGCTCTCGGGGATTGTGGCCAGGAGTTCGCTCACACGGGCTGGCGTGGGCGTCTCTTTTTCGGCGCGAAGGGCGCGCAGCGCTTCGGCCCACGCGTCGTACCGCCCGGCTGCGCGCGGCGCGCGGGCGCAGGCGGCGGTGGCGAGGGTGACTAGCATGGGACGTCCTGGCGGATGCGGCGGACGAGGCGGGCGCCGAGGCCGAGGCGCGCGGCAATGGCGGCATCGTCGAGGCCGTTGAGGCGCAGAAGGGCGATGGCGAAAGCCTGGGGGTGGGAGGGGCGAAGGCGGGCGTGAAAGGCGGAGAGCCAGGAAGCGAAGTCCGGTGCGGATGAAGAGGGAACGCCGAGCAACCTGTCGAGATCGGCCCGGAGCTCCGGCCAATCGAGAAGCCCGCCGTCGGCGCCGAGACGGATCGAGGCGCGGTGTTGTGCCGCGGCGGCCATGCCGCCCGCGTCGATGCGCTCGGACAGAGGCGCGTCCTCCGTGAGGCGGAGAAGCGCGAGCGCTTCTTCCAGGAGGATGCGCGCGGGGGTCACGCGGCTCCTCCTTCGCGCCACTCGCCGACGCCGCGCTCCCCTTTCGCGGCGACCCATTTCATTTCAATGAAGCCGTCGGGACAGGACGCCGCGCAATGCCCTTCGCTCGTGCAGCACTCGGGGACCACGAGATTCGCGAGGTTCCACGAAAACGCGAGGCAGCCGTGCGTGCACGCGGCGAGGCACAGGCCGCAGCCGGTGCAGAGCCCGCGGTCGATGACCGGGAGTTTCTTCAGCGGCTCAGGCGGCGACGTCCCGAACGGAAGCCACTTCACAGGTTCTCCTTCCCCGGATCGCGCAGCAGGCCGGCGCCTTCAGGCTCCCGGTCCGGCACGCCGCGGGCGGTGATGACGCTCGGGCTGGAGACGGCGAGGACGGACGGCGGGACGACGAATTGCTCTTCGCGCGTCTGGGGCGGCTTGAGGTTGAGCCATCTCGACACCATGAACCACGTCAGCGGAAGAACGCCGCCGGTGACGAAGACGGCGACGCCGATGCCGCGAAGCCAGGTCAGGGTCTGGAATACGGTCCCGGAGAGGTAGGCCTGGGAGCGGGCGTAAGCGTAGCCGTGGTTCATCGCCGCAGCGAGCTGGTGAATGCCGACCGGGAACAGATCGAAGACGACCATGAACATGAGACCGGCGTTGAGCGACCAGAACGACGTGCGCAGGAGCTTCGCGTTCCAGCGCGAAGGGCCGACATTCCAGCGGGAGCAGAAGAGCATGGCGGCGATGGCGAGGTTGCCGTAAACGCCCATGAGGGCGGCGTGGCCGTGATTGACCGTGAGGTACGTGCCGTGCTGGTAGTAGTTCACGATCGGCAGGTTGATCATGAACCCCATCACGCCAGCGCCGAGGAAGTTCCAGAAATTGACGCCGACGAGGAAGAGGAAGGCTTCTCCGAGCCCGAACGTCTTCGCCGGGGACGCCGAGCCGCGCAGGGAGTGCTCCGGAAGATGGCGGAAGCGCCACGCTTCGATCGTGAGCAGCACCAGCGGCGCGACCTGCAGCGACGAGAGGACGCCGCCCAGCGCAATCGTCTCGATCGACTTCGCGTTCCAGTAGAAGTTGTGGGAGATCCCGATCATGCCGCTTCCGAGGAAGAGCACGGCCGAGAGGTAAACGACGCGCGCGGCGACGAGATGCGACACGAACCCCATGAGGTACAGGAAGTACGCGACGATGATCGTCGTAAACAATTCGAAGAACGCCTCGACCCACATGTGGATCGTGCACCAGCGCCAGAAATCGGCGATGACGAAGTTCGTGTCGGGGCTGGCGACCCACGACGCGCTGAACATGAAGATGATCCCGGCGATCGAGTAGACCATCCAGTTGGGGAGCGACCAGGTCTGCTTCTGCTTGAGCGCGGGCCAGACGCCGCGGGTGATGATCACGAGCCAGAGAACGAAGGACGAGTAGAGGACGGCCTGGAACGCGCGACCGATCTGCATGAATTCCCAGCCCTGGAGGCCCAACCAGCGCCAGGTGTCCCCCTGGTCGAGCTTGCCGTGAATGCCGAGCGGGATGCCGAAGATTGCGCCGGCCGCGACGGTGGCGAGCATGGCGAAGAGCAGGTTGATGGAGCCAAGCTGCCCGCGAGGCTCAGGGCGGCAGATGAGCGGCATGACCCAGATCGTCGCGGCGAACCAGCAGACCGCGATCCACAGAACCGAGAACTGGGAGTGCCACATGCGCGAGATCGTGACGGGAATCGCCTGGCGCAGGTCGAACCCGAACCAGCTCACGAGGTTGACGAAGTCGGAAATGGCCAGAAGGCCGGCGGTAACCTGGAAAAGGAACAACACCGCCGCCACCGCGAAGAACTTGTATGTCGCGCGCTGCGTCGGCGTCGGCTTGAACCGGTCGACCACGTCCGTCGTCGCCAGCGGCGGCAGGTGCGCCTTCTGCTGCTCCAGCACCGCTTCACGATCCATCCGCCCGTAGTAGTAGAAGATCACTCCGATCGTGAGAATCACGACGAGCGTCCCGATCACGCTCCAGAGCACCAGCCCGCCGTGCGGCACGTTCCCGGCCAGCGGGTCGTACGGCCAGTTGTGCGTGTAGCTGTACTCGTAACCGGGGCGCTTCGCCGAGCAAAGCCAGCCGCCCCAGTAGAAAAACGCCGTGAGGTGCCGGATCTTCTCCTTGTCGGTGATGTAGTTCTCCGGCTTGAAGACTTCCTTCCCCGCCAGCTCGCCGCCGGCGCCGAATTTCTGCGAGTAATACAGCCGCAGCCGTTCGAAGGCCGCCGCCTGCGCCGCGTTCATCGTGACCTTGCCGTCCTTGAAGCGGTTCTCCTTGATGTCCTTCTGGACCAGCGCTTCGACGATCGCCTTGCGCGCCGCCGGGTCCGGGACGCGGGCGGCCCACTGGGCGTCGTACTGCGCGTTCATGGAAAGGGCGGTCTGGTGAAGGGCCTCGGCCGTGAAATCCGGTCCGCGCATGGCGCCGTCGCCGAGGAAGCTCCCGTATTCCATGAGGCCGTAGCGGAGGAAGACCTTCTGGCCCGCGGTGATGTCGGCGCCGGTGAAGACGGTCTTGCCGGACTCGTCGACGAAGTCGCAGACCGGCGGGGCGTACTGGTAGGTCTTGTAGCCGATGTAGCCGACGACGGTGACGCTGACGGCGAAGATGACGACGAAGATTTTCCACCAGGACTCCCGGCGGTCGAGCCAGCGGGCGATGTTCACGTAAGGTCTCCTGTCTGAAGTGCGGACGGAGCGCCGGCGGGCGCCCTCTAGTTAATGTGATTAACTATATAGCGGCGGACTTCTCCGCGTTTCGAAATTCCGGGCCCCCTACCCCTCCCTCACGACCCCCAGGGGCTGCAGGTCGCGCCCGAGCACCTGCTTCGCGTCCCCCCCGAGCCACCGGGAAACTACTTCTCCGTACACCGCCCGGAAATCCACGGTGTGCTTGAGGTCCCCCTGGTCGAGATCCGTGAGCTTCGGCGACGCCCCTTTCAGCCCCGGCGCCGCACCGTCTCCGATCACGAACATCGGCCCCGCCGTCCCGTGGTCCGTCCCGCCGCTCGCGTTTTCCTCCACGCGCCGGCCGAATTCGCTGAACGACATCATCAGCACGCGGTCCGCGGCGCCGGCCTTCGCCAGATCGCCGTGGAACGCCTTCACGCCTTCCGCGAACTCCTTCAGCAGCCGCTCCTGCGTCCCCGCCTGCCCCGCATGCGTGTCGAACCCCGTCATCGAAACGTAGTAGATCCGCGCCGGCAGCCCGCCGAGAATCATGTTCGCCACCGTGTGCAGGTCGTCCGCAAACCGGCTCTGCGGATAATCCCCCGCCGCGCGACGCTTCCGCGCCACCGCCTGCACTTTGTCCGACGTCGCCACGACGCTCGACGAGACCGCCCGCAGGTAGTCGAGCGTCCCTTCCGCTTTCCCCGTATTCAGCTCACGGAACGCCTTCTCCGTGTCCGCCCCGTCCCCCGGCAGCCACCGGAACCACGCCGGGTTCGTGAACGACACGCCGACGTCGCTTCCCGCAAACGCCATCGGCATCTTCGCCCCGACGTTCACGCCCGTGACCGGATCCGGTTTCCCGCCGCAGCAGTTGTGGAAGTACCGCCCGAGCCAGCCGGTCGTCTCGTAGCGGTCCGAATCTGAAGCGGTGTGCCAGATGTCCATCGATCGGAAGTGCGACCGGTCGGGATTGGGGTAGCCGACGCCGTGGACGACGGCGACCTTGCCGTCGTCGAAGAGGCCCTTGAGCGCGGCGAGCGAGTCGTTGAATCCGAAGCGCCCGTCGATGTCGAGCACGCGATCCTTCGGCAGGGCGAGCGCCGGCCGCGCGCGGCGGTAGGCGTCGTCCGTGTACGGCACGAGCGTGTTCAGCCCGTCGTTGCCGCCGCCGAGCTGCAGCACGACGAGGATGCGGCCCCCGGCGCCGGGTTCTTCGGCCTGCGCGAGCCCGCGCCATCCAGTGAGGAACGCGGGAAGCGTCAGCCCCGTGCTGACGACGGCCGAGGTTCTCAGGAATTCGCGGCGGGTGAAGACGACGTTGTTCGTGGACATACTGGTCTCCTGGGTCATGCGGAAACGTGCTTGGAAGGGTCGGGGTTGGCTCCGGTTGCTGGCGAAAGGGGGGAGTGGGTAGGGGGTAGTGGGTAGTGGGTAGAAACGGCCGTCGGTCGAGTGGCCGTCCCTACCTGCTACCTACTACCTCCTACCCACTCCCCCTTCGTGCCAACAACAGGAGTCAAACCGAACGGTTATTCAGCAAAGCTGATACTCCGCCATCGACGTCACGAGGTGCACGACCGCGCGCACCCCTTCCTCGTTCGCTTTCCAGCCCTGGCCGGAGCCCGCCCCCAGCGACCGCGCCAGCACCGTGCGTTGCTCCGCCGTCGGACGGCGGCCCAGCAGAATGTCGACCACCCGATCCGCCGCCACCTCCGCCGACTTCGCGCCCGCGAGCTTGCGCCCCGCCCACTTCATCGCCTCGAACGGCGACCGGATCCGCCGAGGCAGTCCTTTCCGCCGCGCCCCTTCGCCTTCGCCCCCCGCCGTGTCCTCGGGATCGAGCCCGTTGACCAGAATCCCCGCCGCGTTGCAGCGCAGCAGCAGCGTGTTCGTGTCGATCCAGGCGCGGTTCCCCGGCCAGCCCTTCACGTTCGGCGGGTGAAACAGGTCCTGCCCCAGCCCCGTCAGGATGAGCCGCGCGAACTTCCCCGACTCCTGCCCCAGCGGCACGTCGAGCGCGTCGAGCAGCCCGAGCACGAGCTGCACCGGGCTCTTGATCTGGTTCCCCACGCAGCGCGGCGAGTGGAAAGCCTCGGACAGGAACATCGTGCGGAGGACCGGCTTCAGCTCGAACTTCGCTTCCGTGAAGACGCGCGCGAGTCCGTCGACGATTTCGGTCTCCGGCTCCTCGTACGCAAAGAATTCCCAAAGTTTTTTTGCGACGAACCGCGCCGTCGCCGGATTCTCCACGACGATGTCGACGGCCTCGTCCCCGTCGAACGCCCCTTTCCGCCCGAGCACCGTCTTCACGCCCTCGTCGTGCGCGCGCCCGTTGAACCAGAACTTCTCGCCGACGCGCGTCCACCCCGTGAACGCCCGCGCCGCTTCCTTGATGTCGTCCTCCGTGTAGTTCCCGCGGCCCATCGTGAACAGCTCCATCAGCTCGCGGCCCCAGTTCTCGTTCGGGTGGCCCTTCCGGTTCTTCTCGTTGTCGAGGTACTCAAGCATCGCAGGCGACTTCCCGACGCTTCGGACGAGCTCGCGGAAATTCCCCGCGGCGCCGTTGCGGAAGACCTGGAAGAGCTGCCAGTTGTTGCGGCAGGACTTGACTTTCTGGGCGGACGTTGCGAAGTGGCCGTGCCAGAACAGCGTGAGCTTGGCCTGGAGGGGGCGCAGGGTAGTGAGCATCTGGTCGAGCCACCAGTCCTGGAGTTGGGCGATCGCCTGGTGCTCTTCGCGCATGCGATCCTTGAAGAGTTCCTTGCGTTCTTCTTCGGTGAGGCCGGCGACTTCGCGGCGTTTTGCGGCGAAATCAAACGGCTCCGGGAGGAAGTCGGGGAGCTGGAACCAGTCCTGGCGGGCGTCGAAGTCGACGAAGCGCGCCACGGCGACCTCGGGGGTCAGAGCGGCGAGGAGTTCGACCTGGTGGAGGGGGATGCCGAAGCCGGCGCGGTTGAGGAGGTGGCGGGCGAGTGCGGGATTCCACGCATCCGGAGCGATCGGGGCGAGCGGGTCGGGCATGGGGGTTCTCCCGAAAGGACTGGAAGATGAACCCGTGCCGCGTCCGGAAGTTGCCCATTATTTAATGGGATTAAGTAGTAGGGGGCGGGCGGAGGCTGCGGAGGCTGCGGAGGCTGCGGAGGCTGCGGAGGCTGGCGAACGCTAACAACTCGACCGCCAATGCCAGCCTCCGCAGCCTCCGCCGCTCCCAGAACGAGGCTTCACCATCCGCAATCCCTTGCCGCTCTACGGTATGACAACCGCCCTCACGCTCTTCCCCGCCCGCAGCTCGTCGAACGACTCGTTGATCTGCGCCAGCGGGCGGCGCGAGGAAACGAGCGGGCCGAGTTTGTATTTTCCGCTCGCGCAGAGCTCCAGGACGCGCGGGAAATCGACGGGGCGGCAGCCAAGGGAGCCTATGACTTCCTGCTCGAGGAACATGATCTTCCCCGCCAGCATTTCGACGGGCTTGTCGGCGAATCCGACGATGACGAGCCGGCCGCCGGCGCGAATGGAGTTGTGCGCGACCGGAATGACCTTCGGGCTGCCGATGCACTCCATCGCTTTGTCGACGCCGCCTCCGGTCTTCTTCTTGATCGTCTTCGCGGGCTCGGGGTCCGCCTTCGCATCCACCGTGTCGGCCGCGCCGAGCTGGCGCGCGAGCGCGAGCTTCGCCGGGTCGAGGTCGACCGCGATCACGTGGGCGCCCGCCAGCGCCGCGAACTGCACCGCCGACAGCCCCACGCCGCCGCAGCCGAAGATCGCCACCGTTTCGCCGGGCCGGACCTGCGCCCGGTGCACCACGGCGTGGAATGCCGTCGTCACTGCGTCGGCGACGATCGAAGCTTCGACGGGGTCGAGGCCGGCGGGAAGAGGCACAAGGTCGCGCGCGCGGACGCAGACGAACTCCGCGAACGCGCCGTCGATGTGGTTGCCGAGCATCTGCATGCGCTCGCAGATGTTGGAGCGGCCGGTGCGGCAGAGCGTGCATTCGCCGCAGGTCAGCACGGCCGGGACGAGCACGGCCTGACCGGGCTTGACATTGGTCACTCCGGCGCCGACCGCGTCGACGTGCCCCGCAGGCTCATGCCCCAGGATGATCGGCGGCTTCTTGAATGTCGGCACCCCATGGTCCAGATAGTGCAGGTCCGTGTGGCACAGCCCGCACGCCGCGACCTTGACGCGCGCTTCCCCCGCGGCAGGCTCCGGAATGGGGACGTCCTTGACCTCAAGACCCTTCGCCCCCGCGTAGTAGACGGCGGCTTTCATCACCGGTCCCTCCATACCGCCTGCCTCTTCTCCATGAACGCCTTCAGTCCCTCCAGCCCGTCCGCGCTCGGCAGGACTTCATCCTTGTAGACGCCCAGCGCCGCGCAGAGGGCGTCCGCATGAATCGGCCTGGCGGCCGCCGCGCGGATGCAGCGTTTTGTGGAGCGAAGCGCCGCGCCGGAATGGGCGGCGAGTTTCGCGGCCAGGATGTCGGCGCGGGCGTCCAGGTCCGCGTCCATCGCGACCTCGACGGCCAGGCCCCACTCCGCGGCCTGCCGGCCGGAAATGGGTTTGCCGAGGAAGAGCATCTCTGCCGCGCGCGCTTCTCCGATCTTCCGCGGCAGGTCCACGGATGCGATGGGGGCGACGACGCCCAGCGTAATTTCCGGCACGCCGAGGCGGGCGTCCTCCGCCGCGATGATGAAGTCGCAGGCGGCCGCAAGCTCCAGCCCAGCGCCCATGCAGGCGCCGCGCACGACGGCGACAGTGGGGGCGGGGACGTCCCGAAGCGTGCTGAAGAGCAGCCCGAGCGTCTCGAGCATGGCGGGGCCCTTCTCGGGAAGATGTTCCGCGATGTCGGCACCGGCGCAGAAGTGTTTCCCTGCGCCCCGCAGGACGACGACGCGATCGTCCGTCCGCGACTCCCGCAGCGCGGCGGTGAGTTCCGTCATGGCGGCGCAGGTGAGGATGTTGAGCGGCGGATTGCGAAGCACGATCGTGGCGATGTTGTCGTGTCGTTCGACGGTCACATGGGTCATGCGAGCTGGCCTCCATCGACTCGAATGGTCTCGCCGGTGATATGCCTTGCGGCAGGCGAGCAGAGAAATGCAATGACGCCGGCGACGTCCCCGGGCGTGGCGAAGCGGCCGAGGGCGGTCTCCGCGAGAAGCCGGTCCCGGCTTTCCTGCGGGATCTCTTCGGCGAGCTTCGTCAGGACGAGCCCGGGCGCCACCGCGTTGACGTTGATGTTCTTCGGCCCGAGGTCGCGGGCGCAGGCCCGCGTAAACCCGAGCAGTCCGGCCTTCGCGGCCGCGTACGCCGCGGTTCCCCTGCGGGCGCGCAGCGCGAGCGTCGAGGCGACGTTCACGATCCTGCCGCCGCCGCGGTCCGCCATCGCGGACGAAACCGTCTTCGTGAACACGAACGCCCCGGTCAGGTCCACGCCGATCACGAGATCCCAGTCTTCCTGGGACAGTTTCGGCATCGCCGCGCCCCGCGTGATCCCGGCGCAGTTCACGAGCGTCTCCGGCCCGGCGCCGCGTTCCCGCAGCCAGTCGAGCGCCTGCTGCGCGGTCCCCTCGGCGCGCACATCGCCGAGGACGTCCGCGGGCTCTGCAAGATCGACGCGGCACACGAGGTACCCGTCGCGCTCCAGCGCCGTGACGACCGCCGCGCCGATTCCCGAGGCGCCTCCGGTGACGATCGCGCCGCGATCAGCGGGCTTTGAGCTCATGGCCGCATTTCCCGCAGAAGGAGAATCCGTCCGGCATGGAATTCGTCCCGCACTTGCCGCACTTCGCCCCCGGGGCGCCCCAGCTGTACTCGGGCGACCGGTCTTCCGACCATTTCGACCGCAGCCCGACCCAGTCCACGGGCCGCTTCTCCGCGAACGCCCTCATTCCTTCCTGCGGCTCGGGGCTCGTGAAATGCAGGGCGAGCCACTCCTGCGCATGGGCGACGGTCGCGTGCCAGATCGCCTCCTTGTTCTGGTTCGTCTGCGCCTTCGTGTAGCGCAGGCACTCCGGAAACTTCTCCTTCAGGCTCTTCACGTACTCCGCCACCTTCAGGTCGAGCCGCGACAGGTCGATCGCCCAGCCTTCCTTGCCGTCCTGGGCCAGGCGGACCTGTTCTTCGGTAGCGTTTTCCACGAACTTTCCGCCGTGCGTGACGCTCGGCGCGACGGCGTTGACGAGTCCCCACTCCTCCGCCTTCCGGGCGCCGATTCGCGGATTGAGCAGCAGCATCTCGCGCGCGCGCCGGTCACCCACCACGAGCGGCAACCACTGCGTCGCGCCGCCGCACGCGACGGAGCCGACGGAAGTCCCGACCTGCCCCACCCAGGCGTGCTCCCCGATCACGGCGAGGTCACAGGCCAGCTGCGATTCGTTCCCGCCACCCGCCGCCATGCCGTTGATGCGCGCGATCACGGGCTTGCCGCAGTGCATGATCGACTCGAGGTACGCGCGGAAGAGCCCCATGTACTTCCAGTAGTCCCGCGGCCGCTTCACGTATTCGGTCGCGTACTCCTTCACGTCTCCGCCCGTGCAGAAGGCTCGGTGCCCCGCCCCCGTGAAGACGACGACGGCAACGCGGTCGTCGCGCGAGGCGTCGGTAAACGCCTGTGCGAGCTCGACGAGGCAGTGCGTTGTGTAGGAATTGTGGGCCGCGGGCCGGTTGATAGTGACCGTCGCGACGCCGTCCGACTTGGCATAGAGGATTTCTTCGAAATGGGTGCCGTCCGGCAGAGGCGCGAAGTCTCGCACGTGTTTCTCCGTAGAAGTCGCTCCTGAACTCTGCAAATGCGTGCCCGATCGGAGTCACATGGTGAAGTCGTCCTAAAGCGCGGGAATCCGCACAGGAATGCGCGAAATTCCGGAGCCGCTCAGGGCGCTTGGGCCGCCACGCGGACCTTCGGCGAGGGCGTCGGCAGCGTGCGGGTGGTCTCGTCCATCCTCCACTCGCCGCGCTTCAGCGGCACGTGCTGGAACAGACCCAGTTTCAACTTCAGGCCTGTCCATCCCGCCGCACCGATTGCCGCGACCGACTGAACGCGCTCCAGGAAGGTCGGCTTGCCAAGCGCCGCGTGGACCCGCAATTCCAGGTCTCCGATCCAGCGGCGGACGTTTCGGTTCGGACCCAGCAGCCGGCCGGCGAGGAAGACCGGGTACGCCTTGCGCAGATCCTTCGCGAAACTGCCGGCCTTGGCGCGCAGGAACGCGCTCGCAGATCCCTTCAGCTTCTGATAGCCCAGCAGCCAGGTCTCGAGCGCGCGGAAGATCGAGGGTCCGAGCCTGCGGAAATCCTCGTCAAAACAGCGCCGCTGCTCGGCCTCGATCCTGGCGGGGCTCATCGACTGATGTTTGACGAGGGCGAAAAAGCCGCAGGCTTTCCGGTAGAACAGCTCCGGGTCGTCGACGTACTCCGTGTGGAGCAGCCCCTGCTTCTTCACCGAGTCGTAGAACGGCGTCCCGGGGGACGGGCCGTAGATCAGGAACTGCGTCAGGTCGGGATGCAGGTCGAGCAGCCCCGTCAGTTCCTCCTCGATGATCCCGGGCGTCTGGTACGGAAACCCGACGATCATCGACGCCAGGATGCTGATCCCGTGCTCGCGGAACTCGCGGAAAATCTCACCCGCAGGCCGCCCCTTCTGCTTGGCGTACCCGGAGCGCGTCCCTTCATAGCCGATCCACATCCCGTCGATCCCCATTTCCAGGATCTCCGTGACCGTGTACTGGCTCAGCGCACGGATGCTCGCGAACACGAAAATGCTCAGGGGTACGCCCCCCGCCTGCACGCAGTCGCGGAATTCCATCGCCCGGCGGCGGTTCAGCAGGAAATCCTCGTCGATCACCAGAATCGCCATGTTCGGGTCCACAGCCAGATACCGCTGGATCACCCCGTAGATGTCCGCCCCGGTGGGAAGCAGCTGGATGTGCTTGCGCTTGAAGAAATGAGAAGTGCAGCAGAAGTCGCAGGCGTTCGGGCAGCCCAGCCCGCCGAACACGATCCCGGTCTGAGAGACCTTCATCCCGAAAACCCGCAGCGGATTCACGATCAGTGGGTGGCTGTGCGGAAGCGGCAGGACGGGCTCGCCGAGGAGTCTCCTCATGAATCCAACGCCCTCCTCGCGGCAGATGTGGTCGCATAACGGCCGCAGAGTTTCGTCGCCGATGACCGTCCCGTAGCCCCCCAGGACGATCGCCGCATCGGGGGCATGCGTTCGAATGAGCGCGACGACCTCCTTCATCCGGTGAAAGGTAGGCAGCACGAAGGACACGCCGATGACGTCGTACCCCTTCCTCAATTCACGGATCAGCTCGCGTTTCGAGGGGTACTGGAGCACGACCGTGGGCGCTTCCAGGTTCTGGGCGACGTACTCAAGGGAGAAGTGGATGTGATGGGAACGGGGGCTGAAGATTCCCTGGGCGCGGGTGACCTGGCAGTGGAGGAGCTCGTACCCGACACTCGGGGAATCGCCGACGGATTCGCCGAGAGGACGGCACACGCTCGTCAGGAGGACTTTTTTCCGGCGCTTCGGTGACAGGGCTTCGATCTCCTTGGGTGCGGGAAGGGCGCGCGACAGCTCAATGACCGCCGGCGCAACCTCCACGCGCGCTTCCGTCATCCAATGAGCTCGGGCCGCACCCTCCGCCCGCGTCCAGGCCTTCCGTGACGGGCTTGAGAGTCCCGTCGAGCCAGGCGCGCAGGGCTGCCTTCGCGTCCCCCGTCGCGCCGAGCGCGACCTTGATCCCGACCACGTCGAACATCTCGCGGGCAGGTGGCGGGCATCCCCAGGCCAGAAGATGAGTCACCCCGCGGCGCGCCAGGTAAGCGGGCGGAGGGCCCCCGGGACCGTGCCCGGGATTGGGGAACAGCTCTTCGCGGAGGATGCGGCCGTTCTCGACGTCGGCGAAGAGAAATGACGCGCAGTGTCCGAGATGATTGGGGATGTTGCCGGTCGTGACGGGGATGGCGACGCGCATGAAGTGGTTCCTGATTAGTTAATGCACTTTACTTGTTGGGCGACGAACCGTCCACGGAATTGTCTTCCGCCGAAGCCGGCCGGCGCTTCCGCTGCTGCCACCACGCAAGCGCGATAAACCCGGCAATGATCGGGTAGGGAACCGTCATGAGAAGCGCGGCCCCCGCCCGGGAATCCGCGGCCGGCTCCAGGTCCTCCGGACCCGGACTGTCCCCTTTTCATCAACTCCCCGCCCACGCCGCCGGCGCCAGCGACAGCCATACGGCGATCGGCAGCAGCCGCTTCATAGAAGAGACGTTCCCGCGTCGAAATGGATCACGAGGAAAAGGAATCCCGCGAAGAGGATTCCCGCGACGACGCTCCAGATCAGAATCGCGCGCTCGTGCTTCAGGTGCATGAACCACGCGCCGATGATGACGGACTTCAGGAGGATCCCGCCGATCAGGAAGGCTTTGGTGGAGATCGAGATCATGACCAGGGTCAGGACCAGCAGAATCGCCCAGGCGATCCAGTACGACCTGTAGCTGGCTTCGACGTGCGCCGCGTGCGTGTCGCTCATGTTCCGGTCCTAGATGAGGTAGAAGCAGCCGAAGACGAAGACCCAGACGAGGTCGACGAAATGCCAGTACAGACCGGTCAGCTCCACCCCCTCTGGACCGCTCTTCCCGCGCTTCGCATTCCACGCGGTGATGAGGAGGATGAGGACGCCGGAAGCGACGTGGGAGCCGTGGAAGCCGGTGATGGCGAAGAAGTACGCGCCGAATGCGGGAGCGCCCCAGGGGTTGGTGTCCATGCGGGCGCCGTTGTGGATGAGGTGGTACCACTCGTACGCCTGCATTCCCAGGAAGGCGAGGCCGCCGACGGCGGTGGCCATGGTGAAGTTAAAGGCGGCCTTGCGATCGCCTCGGCGGGAAGCGGCGACGGCGGTGGCCATCGTGGCGCTGGACGTGATGAGGGTGAAGGTCATCACGGTGATGAAGTTCAGGCTGAACATCTGCGTCCGGTCGGGCCAGTTGACTGCGGAGATACGGCTGAAGCCGTAAGCGGCCAGGAAGGAGCCGAAGAGAATCGCGTCTCCGATGATGAACCACCACATCATCAGCTTCTGCCACGAAGTCCCGTAGAAACCGGGCTCGGATTCGTGCGTCGCCGCTTCATGTCCGGTCACGGCCGTGGAGTTCATCGCCATCCCCTAGAAAAAGGTCAGGAGCATTACGACCCAGGCCCACGCGGCGCCGACGAAATGCCACCAGGCCGCGCAGAGTCCGAGCTGCCCGTTTCCGGCACGGCGCAGAGCGGCGAGAAGCACCGCGAGACCTGCCGCGACGTGCGCCGCATGGACGGCCGTGAGCATGTAGAAGAACGACGCGTGCGGCGACGAGGTCAGGAACACGCCCTGTGCGGCGAGTTGCCGCCACGCGATGGCCTGTCCTGCGACGAACAGCACGCCCAGCGCGATCGTCGAGCCGAGCCAACGGCGCGCGGACGCGCCGCCGCGGCGGGCGAGCTCCATCGTCACGCTCGCCGCCCCGACCACCGCGAGATTGACCCAGACGAGGTCCGGCAACCTCGCCGGAGCCCAATCGGCGCTCTGCCGCCGGACCAGGTACGAGGCCGAAAACGTCGTGAACAGCATGATCCCGCCGGCGATCATCAGGTACGTGAGCGTCTGCCACGTTTCCGCTCTCACGGATTCCGGCAATTCGACGGGCTCACGCTCTTCCCTGCCCCACGCTTCGATTCTCATCAGCATGGTTACGCCTCCGCGTTCTGCATGCGGTGCGCGTCGCCGTTCGCCCCCTCCGCGTACCCGTACGGTTTCCCGGACACGACGGGCAGCCTCTCCCAGTTCCCGTGCGGCACCGGCGTCGCCGTCGTCCACTCCAGCGTCGTCGCTTCCCACGGATTCGCTTCCGCCTTCTTCCCCTTGAACATGCTCCAGAAGAAGTTGAAGAAAAACGGGATCTGGGCGCCGACGGCGAGGAATGCAAACCAGGTGACGGCGGGGTTGAGGGCGAGGGCGGGCTGGACATAATCGGCGGAGTATTCGAAGTAGCGGCGCGTCATGCCGCCGAAGCCCTGGAAGTGCTGGATGACGAAGAGGGCGAAAGCGCCGATGAAGGTCCCCCAGAAATGGAGTTTGCCGAGGGTTTCGTTCATGTGGCGGCCGAACATCTTGGGGAACCAGTAGTAGATCCCGGCGAACGTGCCGGTCATGGTGACGACCCCGATCATGAGGTGGAAGTGGCCGACGACGAAGTAGGTGTCGTGGAAATGGAGGTCGGCTGTGGCGGTGGCGAGGAAGAGGCCGCCGATGCCGCCGGTGCCGACGGCGGAGATGAGGCCGAGGGCGAAGAGCATCGATGTGGTGAAGCGAATGCGGGCGCGCCAGAGGGAGGCGAGGAGGTTGACGCCGAGGACGGCGAACGGCGCGGTGATGAGGAGGGTGGCGATTGAGAAGTACTTCCCGAGGAAGGGGTTCATGCCGCTGGTGAACATGTGGTGGCCCCAGACGATCATGCCGAGGAAGGCGATGATGAGGAGAGCCCAGACGCTGGTCTTGTATCCATGCGGCGGTCGGCGGGAGAAAGCCGCGATGACGTCGAATGCAATCCCGATGGCGGGGAGGACGAGAACGTAGACCTCGGGATGGCCGAGGAACCAGAAGAGGTGCTGGAAGAGGAGCGGGGTGCCGCCGACGTTGGCAGCCTGCTGGCCGGAGACGACGAGCCCGGACGGCAGGAAGAAGCTGGTGCCGAGGTGGCGATCGAGGAGAAGCATGATGGCCGCGGCGGTGAGCGCGGGGAAGCTGAGCAGGCCGAGCAGCGCCGCGACGAAGTACGTCCACACGGTGAGCGGCATGCGCATCAGGCTCATGCCGCGCGCGCGGAGGTTCAGGATGGTCGCGACGTAATTCAGGCCGCCCATCGTGAACGACACGATGAAGAGCGCCATCGCGAGGAGCCAGAGAGTCTGGCCCATTCCCGAGCCCGGGGAACCGCGCGGGACCTTCCCGAATCCCGAGAGCGCGCTGAGCGGCGGGTACGCGGTCCAGCCGCCCGCCGCGGCGCCTCCCTCGACGAAGAACGAGAGGATCATGATCGCGGAGGCCGGGACGATGATCCAGAACGACAGCATGTTCAGGAACGGGTACGCCATGTCGCGCGCCCCGACCTGAAGCGGGATGCTGAAATTCCCGAGGCCGCTCGAAAGCGCGAGCGACACGACGAAGAAAATCATGATCGTGCCGTGCATCGTGACGATGGCGACGTACTGTTCCGGCGTCATGGCCGCCTTGCCCGGCCACGCGAGCTGGACCCTGAACCAGAGCGACAGCCCGAGCCCCACGACGCTCATCAGCATCGCCATCAGCAGGTACTGCACGCCGATGACCTTGTGGTCCGTGCTGAAGATGTACTTGCGGATGAAACCCGCCGGGTGGCCATGGTCGCGCCCGTGGGCTTGGTGTCCGGCCTTGCCCGTCTCAACAGCCTGCGCGATCGCCAAGTTGCTTCTCCCCTCGAGTGGTTATTCGAACCAGCCCACCTGCGACTTCAGCCACTTCGCGAAATCCGCCTCGGATTTCACGTTCACGAAGCCGCGCATCCGGTAGTGACCCGGCCCGCAGATTTCGGCGCAGGAGATTTCGTAGCGCCCGACGGCAGTCGGCACGATCCGCGTGTGCGTCGTCAGGCCCGGAACCGCGTCCTGCTTCGCGCGCAAGACGGGCACGTTGAAGCTGTGCAGCACGTCCCACGACTGGATGTTGAACCAGGCGCCCTTCCCCACCGGCAGGTAAACCGCCCCGCGGACCACGATGTCGTCCTTTGCATCCGGGTCCTTGCGGTCCAGGCCGAGCGGGTTTTCCTGGTCGTCGAAGAGGTCCGGCCGCTTGCGGCCGAACTTTCCGTCCTTCCCCGGGTATCGCGAGATCCACTCGTACTGCTTGGCCGTGATATCCACGACCAGGTCGTCCGGCTTGTGCGTATAGACCTGGTTCCAGACCGGCCCGCCGATGGCGAGGACGCCAAGTTCGGAAACGGCGACCATGAAGACGACCGGGCCGATCGTGAAGAGCATCTCGGTCTTGTGCGTCATTGGCTTGTACGCGGCGGTTCCCTTGCCGCCGAATTTCACCAGGAACGTCGAAAGCACGAGGTGCCCCACGACGAAGATGAACCCGGCCGCGAAAATAATGTAGGTGATCATCCTGTCCACACCCCTCCCGTGCTCGCTGGCCACCTCGGGGCGCCACTTCAGGACGAAGAAGGCGCCCACGGTGAGGATCGTCGCGAGTATCAGGAGGGAGGACAGCAGCCAGGCCGAGACGGCGCCTCGTTGGCTCCGCATCGTTCTAGTTCTCCTTGAAGGTGAAGCTGAGCTTCGCGTCGCCCTTGGTCTCAACTTTCAGCGCCTGCTGCTGCTTCCCGAACTTCTCGTGCCACGCCTCGACTTCGTATTCGCCCGGCGGCACGTTCTTCAGCTCGAACTTGCCGTCCGCGCCGGTAACCGCGAAGTACGGGTGGTTCACGACGCCGACCCAGGCGCTCATCCATCCGTGCGCGTCGCACTTGAACTTGACCATCACTTCCTGGGCCGACAGTTTTTTCTTCGCCTCGTCGCCCTTCTTCGTCTGCGCGAAATTGAATTCCTCGTTGGCCTTCGGCAGGGAGTGCACGTTGTGCATCGTTTCGTCCTCGTTGCGGATCAGGAGCTCCTGCCCGTTCCGGAGCCCGAGCACGTGGGGCTCGTAACGGCAACCCGTCTGCCGGAGCGTGACGGGCTCCGAGGGAAGCGGGAACTTGCCGGTGATTCCTTTCTTGATCCAGACGAAGACGTTGGCGAGTTCGCCGCCGGCGCCGATTACGGAGGACTCGCTCTTGATGCCGTCCGGGTGCTTGCCATGGCAGTAGGCGTCCGCTTCCGCGGAATTGACACGCTCAGTCGGCGGGGTGCCTTCGAATTTCACGGCGCCGGAGATGGAACCAGCGGTCCCCGCGTCGATCTTCATGTCGGGACCTGTGGGCTGGCCGGCGTCGCCGCCGGGGCCGCCGGCGGGCTTGTTGCCGCCGCCCGAAGCGCCGTCCGAGCCGCCGCAACCTGAACCGAGAAGTGCCAGGACCAGGAGGAGCGGGGCTGTGCTCAGGGCCGACACGCGAATCATGATGGTGAACTCCTTCAGAAGGTGGTTTGCGCGCGGCGGGCCGGCCCACGCGGATGAGAGGTTCTTTACAGGCGCCGTATCGCAAATCCGGGACCGGGGCAGGCCGGGGTCGAGGACAGGGGGGATCGAGGCGAGGTGGGCGCGAATCCGCGAGCGGCGCGGGAATTTCCTCTGTGAGCCGGGGCGGAGGGCGCGGCAGCCGGGAAGCGCTCTCCGGTCCCCGATTTGCGCAAGGGCCGACGGGGTGAGTCCGTGAACCTCACGCCTCGCCAAGACCCCTCCCGGTTCGCAGCCGGGAACGCCTTTGGGCGGGACCTCCCGCCCGGCCCTGCGCCTCCGATCCCGCCGATCGGGGCGCCGGGCTTTTTTTTGCGGCGCAACCCCGCGCCGAACACAGGACACGATTAGTTAACTGACTTAAGTAATTTTGCGCGCCCTTCGCGGAGTCCCGCGCTCACCTTCCCCACCTCCCTGCACCCCTCCCCCCGCAGAACTCCTCCGGCGCACCATTTGCTTCCGCCCTCAGACGGGCATTCCGCGCGCCGTAGGCGCGGCTCACCATCCTGGAGGAGGCGCAGCATGACGAGCAGAACCGGTCTCTGGAAAAAGGCGGCCCTCGCCGCTTTCGCTTCGTCCGTCGTCGGGATCGTCGCCTGTCAGGAACGATCCGCCCCGCTGGCCGGCCCCGCGCCCGCAACTTCCGCACTCGGCGGCGACGGCGCCGGCGGCGGCCCCGGCGGCAACGCGGCCGCAGACGGAAAGACTCTCTTTGAAGCGAACTGCGCCGTGTGCCACGGCACGCTCGGCAAGGGCGACGGCACCGCGGCTTACCTGCTCTGGCCCCGCCCGCGCGATTTCTCGAAGGGCAAGTACAAGATCCGCTCGACGCCCAGCGGCTCCCTCCCGACCGATGAAGACCTCCTCGCCGTCGTCACGAACGGAATGCCCGGAAGCGCGATGCCCGCGTGGCGCCACTTCTCGGAAGCAGACCGCAAGGCGCTGGTGCAGCGCGTCAAAGAGCTGTCGGAGTACAAGGACGCCGACATGGACGCGCCGTACAACTTTTTCAAGGAGCGCGCCGCCGGCGCGCCGGTGGCCGTGCCCGCGGAACCTGCCGACGACGCGAAGTCCCGCAACCTCGGCAAGGAGATTTATGTGAAGGCAGGGTGCGTCAAGTGCCACGGCGAGACCGGACGCTCCGACGGTCCGTCCGCGGCCGACCTCAAGGACGACTGGGAACAGCCGATCCGCCCGAACGATTTCACGCAGGGCATCTACCGCGGCGGATCGACGGCCAAAGACATCTACCTCCGCTTCGCCACAGGCATGTCCGGCACACCCATGCCTGCCTACGGCGCCGATCAGATGAACGACGAACAGCGCTGGGCGCTCGTGCACTACGTTCAGTCACTCGCGGGCGAAGCGCCCAAGGCCCTGGCTGCGGCCCTTCCTTACGGGAGCGAGCTGGTGGCGACGAAGGTCGCCGCCATTCCAAAGGATCCCGATGACGCTTCCTGGGACGCGGTCCCTGCCGTCGACGTGCCTCTCTCGTTGCTGTTCAATCGGACCGCGGCGCCGCGCCTGCTGCGAGTCCGTGCCGCGCACGATGGAAAGAGGGTCGCCTTCCAGACGTCGTGGCAGGACAGCGCCGACAACCACGCGCCGCTTCGCGCCGAGGATTTCCGCGACGCCGTTGCGGTGATGTTCGCTCTCAAGGGCATGGACACGCCGGTGGCGATGGGCTCGAAGGACAAGCCTGTCGAGGTTTGGCACTGGAAGGCGGACTGGCAAATCGACCTGGAGAAGTGGCAGGACGTCGAGACGATCCATCCGGGGATGGCGGTGGAGATGTACCCCTTCGAGAAGAACGACACGACGAACGTGAACAGGGGCAACAGACCGTCCGCAATGCCGGGACAGGACAAGGCCTGGCAGTCCGGCTGGGCAGCCGGAAATCCGATGACGGATCCGGCGCGCAAGTCGCCGTGCGAAATCGCGGTTGCCGCTGGATTCGGAACCCTGACGTCCCTTCCCGCTGCTGAGCCATCCATCGCCGGCAAGGGCGTCTGGAAGGACGGGCGCTGGACGGTCTTCCAGAGTCGGCCACTCGCCGCGCCGGACGGGTGTTGCGTCGAATTCAAGCCGGGCACGGAGGTTCCGGTCGCCTTCGCCGTGTGGGACGGCGCTGCCGGTGATCGTGCGGGCCAGAAGTCCGTCGCGTTCTGGTACCGGCTGGTCCTGAAGTAGAGGAGAGAACCGTGGAACTGCGATACGCCCCCGAGATGCTGGAAGAAGCGGTTGCGCGCGAGATCCTGCGCCGCGAAACCGCCGGGGACGCCGCGTGGAGCCGCGATTTTCACGTCGTGACCGACCCGTTCTACGCGATGCAGGAAACGGAGCGCAACGCGCGCTTCCGCGACGCCAACGCGGTCTTCTTTCGCCAGCTCGGCCTGGCGCAGTCGCTTGAAGCGGCGGTCGCCGGACTTCCGGCGCTGGGCCCGGCCGTCGAAGAACTGGTCCTCGACCGCTGCGCGACGGCGACCGACGAAGGAGCCGACCTGTGCGTCACCCAGGGAAGCAAGCCCCACGTGCGCATTCTTTTCCGGGTGCACCGTCTCGACGACCCGGCGGCTCTCGAGGGTTTCTTCCGCCACGAGCTGAAGCACGTCGAAGACATGCTGCGTCCCGCATTCGAATACCGCGCTCTCGGCCGGATCGCCGAGCGGCCCGCCGAGGAGAACCTCGTTCGCGCCCGTCTTCGCCTCCTCTGGAACCTGGTCGCCGCCGGCGAGATCGCCCGAGCCGGAGTGCGAGGCGCGGCGACGCGCGAAGAATGGGCGACGATGGTGACAAGGAACTATCCCGGCTTCCCCGCCGAAACGCGCGGGCGGATCCTCGCCAGGCTCTGGGACTCGCCGGAAATCACCTGGCCGCTGCTCATCGAGCTCTCGCTTCATCCGAAGAAACTCCTTCGCTACTGCGGCATCCACGAGGCCGAGTCGCCGCGCGGCCCGGGTTCCCTCTGCCCGCTCTGCAGCTTCCCCACGTTCGAATGGCACGAAGACGCCGCCACTCTTCCCGTAAGCGCGCTGGCCCAGGTCCGTGCGGACTTCCCGCGCTGGGATCCGGCAGACGGCGCGTGCCGGCAGTGCCTTGACTCCTACGTCTTCCGCGCGCGGTTCGCGCCCACCGTGGCGGCCCGCCCCACCACCCAGGTTCAGGAGGGTTCACATGTCCATTAACCGTCGCGACTTCCTGAAGTCCGCGGGCTTTGCGGGAAGCGCCGCATGGCTCGCTTCGGGAGGCCTCAACCTTTCGGCTTTCGAGGCGTTCCCGGACATCGACCCGCTGGCCGGGTACCCGGCGCGCGACTGGGAGAAGGTCTACCGCGAGCAGTTCCGGTACGACTCGAGTTTCGCGTGGGTCTGCTCGCCGAACTGCACTCACGCCTGCCGCCTGAGGTCGTATGTCCGCAACGGCGTCGTGCTGCGCAGCGAGCAGAACTACGACAGCGGGCGCATCTCCGACCTCTACGGCAACAAGGCGACCGTCAACTGGAACCCGCGCGGCTGCTCGAACGGTTTCACGATGCAGCGCCGCGTGTACGGCCCTTACCGGCTGCGCTACCCGCTTATCCGCAAGATGTGGAAACAGTGGGCGGACGACGGCTTCCCCGAGCTCACTCCGGACAATCACAAGAAATACAAGTTCGATTCGCGAGGCACCGACGAGCTCGTGAAGATCGGCTGGGACGACGCGTTCAAGTACTTCGCCAAGGGCCTGGTCAGCATCTGCAAGCGATACAGCGGCGAAGAAGGAAAGAGCAAGCTCCGCGCGCAGGGCTACGCCGAGGAAATGCTGATGCATCACGGCGGCGCCGGCACGCGGGTCTGCAAGGTCCGCGGCGGCATGGGCCTGCTCGGCGTCATCGGCAAGTACGGCATGTACCGCTTCGGCAACTCCCTCGCCCTGGTCGACGCAAAGATCCGCGGGACCGGCGAGAAGGACGCCCTGGCCTGCCGCACCTGGTCGAACTACACGTGGCACGGCGACCAGGCCCCCGGCCAGCCGTTCGTCCACGGCCTGCAGGCCTCCGATTGCGACATGAACGACTTCCGCTTCACCAAGCTCCACATCCAGCTCGGCAAGAACCTCATCGAGAACAAGCGCGCCGACAATCACTTCTTCATCGAATGCATGGAGCGCGGCGCGAAGATCGTGGTCATCGCCCCGGAGTACTCGCCCCCGGCGACCAAGGCCGACTACTGGCTCCCGATCCGCCCCAACAGCGACACCGCGCTGCTCCTGGGAATCACGAAGCTCATGATGGACGAGAAGAAGTACGACGAGGCGTTCGTCAAGCGCTTCACGGACTTCCCGCTTCTGGTCCGGCAGGACACCCTGAAGCGGCTGCAGGCGAAGGACATCGTGAAGGACTACGTGCAGCCGGACATCAGCGCGGGCGCGAGCTTTGCGAAGCACGGGTTGACGAAGGAGCAGTACGCGAAGATCGGTGACTATGTCGTGTGGGACACGAAGGCGAACGCGCCGAGGGTGGTGACGCGCGACGACGTCGGGGCGCTCTGGGACAAGCTGGGCGTCGAGCCGGCGCTCGAAGGGACGTTCAAGGTGAAGACGGTAGACGGGAAGGAAGTGGAAGTCCGGCCGTTGTTCGACCTCTACAAGAACACGCACTTGAAGGACTACGACCTGGACACGGTGCACGAGATTACGCGGGCGCCGAAAGAACTGATCCGCCGGCTGACGGACGACATCGCGACGACGAAACCTGTGGCGATCCACACGGGCGAAGGGATCAACCACTGGTTCCACGCGACCGAGGTAAACCGGGCGAGCTATCTCCCGCTCATGCTCACCGGGAACATCGGCCTGCCGGGCGCGGGGTCGCACACCTGGGCCGGGAACTACAAGGCTGCTCTCTTCCAGGGCTCCTCCTGGTCGGGCCCGGGGTTCAAAGGCTGGATCGCGGAGGACCCGTTCCACCCGGACATGGACGACAAGATCGACGGGAAGGACATCCACGCGCACGGCTACACGCAGGACGAAGAGCCCGCGTACTGGAACTACGACGACAAGCCGCTCGTGGTCGACACGCCGGGCAAGGGGCGCAAGTCGTTCACGGGCAAGACGCACATGCCGACGCCGACCAAGTTCCTCTGGTACACGAACGTGAACATCTTCAACAACGCAAAGTGGGCCTACCAGATGCTCATGCGGACGAACACGAAGATCGAGATGATCGTCGGCACGGACATCGAGATGAACTCGACGGTCGAGTACTCGGACCTCGTCTTTGCGGCGAACACCTGGCTGGAATTCCAGGACCTCGAGGTGACGGGCTGCTGCTCGAATCCGTTCCTCCAAATCTGGAAGGGCGGGACGAAGCCCGTGTACGACACGAAGGACGACCCGATGATCCTTGCTCTCGCGGCGAAGGCGGTGGGCGACGAGGTCGGCGACCAGCGGATCGGGGACATGTGGAAGTACACGCTGGAGGGCCGCAACGAGGTCTACATCCAGCGGCTGCTGGACGGGAGCTCGACGGCGCGCGGGTACAAGGTCCCGGACATCATGGCCGGCAAGTACGGCGAGCCGGGCGCCGCGCTGTTCCTCTTCCGCACCTACCCGCGCGTTCCGTTCTACGAGCAGATCGCGGATTCGCTGCCGTTCTACACGCCCACCGGCCGGCTTCAGTCCTACAACGACGAGGACGAGGTCATCGAGTACGGCGAGAACTTCATCGTGCATCGCGAGGGGCCGGAAGCGACGCCGTACCTGCCGAACGTGATCGTGAGCTCGAATCCCTGGGTGCGGCCGGAGTCGTACGGGATTCCGGAGGACGCGATGGGCCCGGACGAGCGGCAGGTGCGCAACATCAAGAAGCCGTGGAGCGAGGTGAAGAACACGAAGAATCCGCTCTGGGAAGCGGGGTTCAAATTCTACTGCATCACGCCGAAGTCCCGGCATTCGACGCACTCGCAGTGGCAGGTCACTGACTGGCAGTTCATCTGGAACAACCAGTTCGGCGACCCGTACCGGCGCGACAAGCGTCAGCCGGGCGTCGGCGAGCACCAGCTGCACATCAACCCTGAGGCGGCGAAGGCGATGGGGATCGCCGACGGCGACTACGTTTACGTCGACGCCAACCCCGCGGACCGGCCCTTCATCGGTTGGAAGCCGGACGACCCGCAGTACAAGGTCGGCCGCCTGATGCTGCGCGCCAAGTACAACGCGGCCTATCCGTACAGCGCCGTGATGATGAAGCACGCGCCCTTCATTGCGACGGAAAGGTCGGTCAAGGCCCACGAGACCCGCGCGGACGGCCGTGCGCAGTCCGACGGGACCGGCTACCAGTCGAGCTTCCGGTACGGCTCGCAGCAGTCCGTCACGCGCGGCTGGCTCATGCCGATGCACCAGACCGATTCGCTCTTCCACAAGTCCAAGGCCCGGATGGGCTTCATGTTCGGCGGCGAGGCGGACAATCACGCCGTGAACACGGTGCCGAAGGAGACGCTTGTCAAGGTCACGAAAGCGGAAAACGGCGGCATGAACGGCCAGGGCGTCTGGGCGCCTGCGGCGAGCGGGTTTGCGCCGGGAGGCGAGGGGGACTTCATGAAGAAATACCTGCAGGGGAAGGTCACGAAGGCATAAGGGCACCGGTTTTGAAGAAGAAGCCGTGAGGCCCCCGAAACGCGGGGGCAACGCGGAATAGGGCGCACTCCTGAGGGATTCGACGATGCCGGAAAAGGAACTCGAAGGGGACGACCCGCTGGAGTTCGTCGGGATGTCGATTCCCGCCGGCCCGAAGGCCGACGAGGAAATGACGAAGGCCGTGGTCGAGGAATTCCTGCTGACCGGGTTCGACCGCGAGCGGCTGGTCCGGCTCTTCCAGGATCCGTTTTACGCCGGTACCCACAGGGTGTGGGCCGTGCGCGGTCAGGAGTTCGTAGAACGGGTGATCGACGACGTGCTCCGCGAATGGAGCCCGTCACCGCAGGCGGGCAACTAAGGAGGCTCCACCCATGGCGCAGGTCTACAACTGGCAGCTCGGCCGCGAGATGGACTACCCGTACGAGGAACACCACCCCGACCACCAGTTCGCGTTCGTCTTCAACACGAACCGCTGCATCGCGTGCCAGACATGCACGATGGCGTGCAAATCCACGTGGACTTTCTCCAAGGGCCAGGAACTCATGTGGTGGAACAACGTCGAGACCAAACCCTACGGCGGCTACCCGCAGAACTGGGATTCGAAGATCCTGAAGCTGCTGGACGAAGCTCACAGCCGGGCGGGCGAGGACATGGCGTGGGGCGGGAAGAAGGGCGAGAAGGCGCCCTACGGGCAGTACAAGGGGATGACGATCTTCGAAGCGGCGAAGCGTTCCCTGAACCCGGTGACGCAGCAGAGAGTGCTCGGATACCTCCCGACGGAATCCGAGTGGACCGCGCCCAACATCTTCGAGGACAACGCGACGCCGTACGAAGGCGGCCCCTTCGGCCTCTCCAAGGACGGCGCTTCGCTCCCCGAGCACAAGACCTGGTTCTTCTACCTGCAGCGCATCTGTAATCACTGCACGTACCCGGGTTGCCTCGCGGCCTGCCCGCGCAAGGCGATTTACAAGCGTCCCGAAGACGGGATCGTGCTCATCGACCAGGAGCGCTGCCGCGGATACCGCCGGTGCGTCGAAGCGTGCCCCTACAAGAAGGCGATGTACCGGCCGTCGACTCGCCTCTCTGAAAAATGCGTCGGGTGCTACCCGCGCATCGAGGGCAAGGATCCGCAGTGCGGCGGCGCGCCGATGGAAACGCGCTGTATGACGAGCTGCGTCGGCCAGATCCGGATGCAGGGACTCGTGAAAACCAACAAGGACGGGTCGTGGGCCGAGGACCGCAAGAGCCCGCTCTACTACCTCATCAAGGTCGCCAAGGTCGCCCTTCCCCTCTACCCGCAATTCGGGACCGAGCCGAACGGTTACTACATCCCGCCCCGCTGGGTCCCCCGCGATTACCTCAAGCAGATGTTCGGGCCCGGCGTCGACCAGGCGATCGACACTTACACGGTCCCGGATCGCGAGCTGCTCGCCGTCCTGCAGCTCTTCCGCAAGGACCAGCGGATCATCTTCAGCTACGAGATCGAGCCGGGCGAGAAGCGCTTCGAGACCACGATCCGCGGCAAGAAGTTCGAGCTCTTCAACGACACGGTGATCGCGTTCGGGAAGGACCGGCAGGAGCTGTTCCGGACGACCGTCGAGGAGCCGTTCCACGTGAGACCGGACAAGCACGCAAACTCGATCTGAGCGCGCGGGCCGGGACAAGGAAGAGTCATTTCATTCAGGAGAAGGACATGACCGCCACGCTCTCCAGTCTGGCCTTGGAATCCGACCTCGCCTTCGTCCGGGCGGCGTATTACCGCTTCCTCTCACGGGTTTTCTCATACCCGCGCGCCGGCCTGGCGGAGATCCTGCGGGAAGAGCTTCCGACCGCGGCGCTCTCGCAGTTGTGGGAAGGTGCGGCGGCGGACGAGGTACAAAGCGCCGTGGAGGCGGTCGGACGCGAACTGCGCGACGCGACGGACGAGGAGCTGGAGACCTGCCATGTGCAGACGTTCGGGCACACCATTTCCGAGACGTTTCCGCCTCACGAAACGAGATACGGCAGCTCTCATCCGTTCCAGGAGACGCAGGACCTCGCGGACGTCTCGGCCTTCTACGGCGCGTTCGGCCTGCGTGTGAAGCCGGGGGCCGGGGAGCGCGTCGACCATGCGTGGCTGGAGCTTGAGTTCGTGCATTTCCTGGCGGTCAAACAGCTTCTGGCGCTTGAGCGCGGAGAGACGGAAGGGGCCGAGCGGACGCTGGAGGCTGCGCGCGGATTCCTGAAGGACCACATCGGGCGGTGGGGACCTGTCTTCGGCGAGATCCTCGCCAAGAAAGCGCCGTCGTCCCTGCATCAGGCGTACGGCGCGCTTCTGGCCGCCGTCCTGAAAGCCGATGTGAAGCGCCTCGGCGTGACGCCCGGGCAGGTCAGTGCGGAGCCGATCCCGATTCCGCCGGAACCTGAGGCCAGCGACGAGGAAGAAACCGAAGAACACGAAAGCAGCGGCTGCGGAGCGTAAACCTCGGCCGCTTCAGGGGCCGGCGTCTGTGGCGGGCGCCGGCTCCGCTTTCGCTTTGGCTAGCGTCGGGAGTTGCGGAGGCGGGCGGGGCGAAGCGGCCCGGCGGCGCAGCAGGGGGGAAAGGACCAGCATCCGCGGAAATTGACACGGCCTCGGCACGTAGACCTCGCAGTGGAGCGCCTTTCGTTCGGCCCGCGTCTTGCGTCCCTCTCACGCACATCCGACGAGGAAATAGAGCCTTGAGCAGCCAAATCCTCAACGAGATCGTCCAGGATCTGAACGCCGGCCGCGGGTTCCAGGACATCTTCGACTCGATTTACGCGCGCATGCGCGGTGTGCTGCCCTGCAGCCGGATGGCAGTTTCGATCTACGACCCCGCGCGCGACCTGCTCACGCTTCACGCCTGCCGGAGCGACGGCCCGACGCTCCTCAATGTCGGGTACAGCGCCCGCCTGGGTGGATCCAGCCTGGAACCGCTCCTCCGCACCGGCGAGCCTCGAATCATTCCGGACCTGGAAGAGTACCTGCTGTTGAAGACGGGATCCGAGGCGACACGGCTCATCGTACGCGAGGGGATGCTCTCGTCCCTCTCACTCCCGCTCATTGCGCGAGGTAACCCGATTGGCGTCCTGTTTTTCTCCTCCAGGGCGCGGAGTGCATACACGCCGGAGCACGCGACCTTCACGCGCACGCTTGCCGGCCACCTCTCCGTCGCCCTGGAGCGGTCCCTCCTCATCGAGGAGCTTCGCTCCAGCAAAGAACACCTCGAGGGCATTCTTGAGAACTCGGCAGACGCGATCCTGACCGTGGACCAGGCCGGGCTGATCCGGAGCTGGAACCGCGGCGCCGAGAGGGTGTTCGGCTGGCCTGCCTCCGAGATCATCGGCCAGTCTGTCGACATCCTGGTCCCGGAGGAATTGCGCGCGGCCGGCGAGCTGAAGAGAATCCGCGAGGTCGTGGAACGCGACGGTTACCTGCAGGGCCTGGAGACGACGCGCTTCTCCCGGGACGGCCGCCGCCTCGCCGTGAACATCACGAGCTCGGTGATCCGGGACAAATCGGGAAAGACCACCGGCCGGTGCTCGATCGTGCGGGACATGACGAAAGTGAAGCGGCTCCAGTCGGACCTGGTGCGGACTCAGAGCCTGGCGGTGGTGGGCGAGCTGGCGGCGACCGTGGCGCACGAGATCAAGAATCCCCTCGCCGGGATCAGCGGGGCGATCCAGGTGATCGCGGACGCGATCCCCGCGCGGGACCCGAGGCGCGAGATTGTCGCGGAGATCCTGGCGCAGGTACGCCGTCTCGACGAGACGGTGCGCGATCTCCTCGTCTTCGCGCGGCCGTGGACGCCGGAGCCCCAGCCGGTCGACCTCGTCGAGATCATCGGCCGCGTCACGAGCATCGTGAAACAGCAGGACCGCATGGCGTCGATTTCGCTGCGCTGTGACGGGCCGCCATCGCTCGTCCTCTCGGCCGACCCGCGGCTCCTGCAGGAAGTGCTGTTCAACATTCTCCAGAATGCCGTCGACGCCATGCCGCGCGGCGGCCTGATCCGCGTGGATGTCGACGGCCCCGTGGATTCCGCCGTCGTGCGCGTCCGGGACACCGGGACCGGGATCGCACCCGAGCACCAGGCGCGGCTTTTCTCTCCGTTCTTCACCACCAAGACGCGCGGCACCGGGCTCGGGCTTGCGATCGCCAAACGCATGATCGAGGCACACGGCGGGCGACTGGAAATCGAGAGCGAGCTGGGGAAAGGGACTGAAGTGAAGATCACGCTCCCGAGGGAAACCGCCGCGCTGCCGACGAACGGACAACGACTGGGCGGGCCTCAAGTGCAGGCGCCGCAGCTATCCTGAGCGCCTTGTCGATCGAACGCTCGCTCGCTCGTGACGGAGGAGCGTCGTCTCGTGGGCGGTTGGGGCCTGGAGCTCGAGCCCGAGGTGACGCGCAAGGAAATCAGACAGGCCCTGCGCGTCGGTCAGCGCAAACATGGGCAGGCCGGTCGAAGCGGCCGGCGTACGGGCGACGGCGGCGATAGGGGCCGGGTCCCCGTCCGTGACGGACGGAAGTTCCGAGGCGCCGAAGACACGGACCCGCGGAATTGGAGCCTCCCGGAATCCCTCCACGATCGCCACGTCGATGCCGGACGGAAACGCTTCCTGCGCAATGCGCACCGGATCCGCTTCAGCCACCCGGCGTCGTACTGCCCATTCCCCCGGGCCGACGACCGCGACGGCGGCGGCACCGCCTTCCCAGAACCGGGAAGAGTCCTTCCCATCGCGGTCAAGCTGGTATCCCTTGGAGCAGTGCTTGACCACCCCGACGCGAAGCCCACGCGACGTCCAGAGCCGCACGAGGCGCTCGATCATCCAGGTTTTGCCCGAATCGGAAGGGCCGTAGAACGCGATCAGTTTCATGGGGCTTTCTCCTGAATCGGCCTCAGGGGGAATGCGAATCGAATGCCGGACCGAAATGGCGAGCCGCGCGGGGGAGGAGGCCCCTGGGACGTGGGATCCCCCGCTCCCGGGGGGAATTCCGCGTCATTGGCCGGTAGAAGTCACCTCGCTCCGCGGCAAACGAGCACCGGGACGCCCGCGGTGCGCAGCAGCTTTTCCGCGACGCTTCCCAGCACCGCCCGCGCGATCCCCGTGCGGCCATGCGTAGAGCAGGCGATGAGGTCGGCCTTGCGCTGCCCCACGGCGTCCACGATCTCCTCCGCCGCATCGCCGGTCCGGATCAGCGTCTCGCAGGCGACGTCCTCCTCCTCCAGGCGCTCTTTTGCCGCGGCGACGACCCGCTCGGCGTGGGCGACCGTTTCGCCTTGCGCGGGCTTCGGCGGAAGCACGTGAATGAGCGTCACCTCTGCCCGGAACGCCTTCGCAAGCTCCGCCACGCGCGGCGCGATTGCGAGCGCGAGTGGGCTTCCGTCCACCGGCACGAGAATCCGCTTCACGGAAAAGGCGGTCCCCGCACCCTTCCCCTCCGCCGTGCGAACCAGCAGCACCGGCACCGGGCTGTGCCTCAGAACGCTTTCGGCGACGCTTCCGAAAGCCAGCCGCGCGAGACCGGTCCGCCCGTGCGTCGCCATCGCGATCATCCCGTTCGACTTCTCCGCCGCCGCCGCGACGATCGCTTCGGCCGCCGGCCCTGGCTTCACCACCCCCTTGCACCTCACTCCCTTCTCAGACAGCCTCCTGGCCACGGCACGGACGTAATCCTGCGACTCCGCACGCGCGTCATCACCGCGGCGCGGGTCCATCGACGCGGCCAGCGGCGGCTCGGAGACGTGCAGCAGAACGACGTCGGTGTCGGGCCGGACGAGCAACGGCATGAAGCGATCCAGGACCGACTCCGCGGACGGGGACGCGTCGAGCGGGATGAGGATGTGTTTCAGCATGGCCTACACCACCACGACGTTTCGCGCCCCCAGCGGCCGCTTCCCGTTCTTCCAGAGCGCGCGTGAAGCGCGTATGACCAGCACCGGCGTGGGTCCGTGGCGCACGACCTTGTCGGTGACGCCGCCCAGGATCCAGCGCTCGACGCCGCCGGCGCCCCGCGTCGACATGACGATCACCCCGCACCCTTTCCGGAGCGCGTAATCCACGATCGCTTCCGCGGGGCTGTCGTTCTTCTCGACGGACTGCACCACGTTGACGCCTCGGGCGACGAGGCCGGAAGCGGCGTCCTTGAGGTCGCTTTCTGCAAGGTCTCGCATCGCGACGGTCGCGTTCCTAGCGACGACGCGAACGATGTGGATGCGCGTCCCGCCGTCGGCAAACTGCTTGAGCTCCCGAAGGGCCTGCCCGGCGACGGGAGAGCCGTCGAGGGAGACCATGGCGTCGCGGAACATCCGGAGCGCGGCGGCTTCGGCCGTCGCCCGGGTCCGCTTCATCGGCGGATGAATGGCCAGCACAGGCTTGGCTGCGAGCCGGATGATCTTGTCGGCGACGCTTCCCATGACCCAGCGCTGGACGCCGCCGCGGCCGTGAGTCGTCATGACGATCAGGTCAGCCTTGGTCGCGGCGCGCTTGATTTCCTCAACGGGGAATCCGATTCGGACTTCGGCATCGAGAGGCACTTCCGCGCCTCCGTAGGCCTTGATCAACCGGTCGACCTCCCCCTGGGCGAGCTTCCGGGCCGAGGCCTGAATGGACACCGGGATGTCTGTCACGATGAGGGACTCGGGCATGGCCCGGAGGAGCCGTACGCGGCCCTTGGCGCGACGGGCTATTTCGAGGGCGAAGGGGATCGCGTACTCGGAGAGGCTGGAGCCGTCGACAGGGACGAGGATGTTGCGATACATGGGGGCCTCCGGAAGGGAGTGAAGGGGATCGAGGGAAGCGGTTCGCAAAACCGGGGCCGCGTCGTGTGAGGGGGAATCCGCTGACAGGACTTGCTGGAGTGTGGAAATTGTCGAGGAAGTGGGTCGATTTACGCGGCCAGGTCCGGGATGTTTCCGGCGCTCTTCGGAGCCGCCGCCACGGCACGCCGCGTGCGATTGGGAGATCCTATGAGCCTGAACTCAAGGGAGTTCTGGACGGTGTTCCACGGGATGCTCGTGGGGGCGGTCTTCCTCCTCGCGTTCGCGGGAGGGCTGGCGACGCTCTGGGGCCTGCGCGCGAAATCGCTGACTGGCGAGGAGATCGACCGGCGCCTCCGTCACCTCCGCTGGGGAACGTGCATCATGGCGTTCATGTGCTGGGCAACCGTGATCAGCGGCACATGGATCGTCTATCCGTGGTACCGGGCGAAGTCGCCCGACAGCCCGCGGTCGCAACTGCTCGCAGACAGCGAAAAGGCGGCGTGGCACACGTTCGGGATGGAATGGAAAGAGCACGTGAGCTGGCTGTCGCCCTTCCTCATCACCGCTGCGGCCTTCCTCGTCTCAGCCTATGGGCGCGAGCTGGCGCGCCAGGACACGCTCCGCCGGACGGTGCTGGCGCTCTACGGTCTCGCGTTCTTCTCAGCCGCCATCGGCGGACTCCTGGGAGCCTTTATCAACAAGGTCGCCCCCATCGCGTGAGGTGAATCATGGCCGTCATTGCAGACGCGGACAGGCCGACCGGCGCCGCGATGGCGTGCCTGCTGGCCACGGGGATCGGCTGTGCCGTGCTGGGGAGCGCCGTCATCGGCTGCGAAGCGTTTCCCTCCTTCAAGCAGGCGATGGACTGGTGGACGCCCGCGGGGCCGCTGTCAGGCAAGTCGAGCGTCGCCACGATTGTCTGGCTCGCGTCCTGGGCGGCGCTTCACCTGGCGTGGCGTCGGCGCCAGGTCTCGGCCGTGAAAGTCACCACCGCTTCGGCGATCCTCACGTTCCTGGGTTTCGCGGGCACGTTTCCGCCGGTGTTCGAGGCGTTTGCGAAACACTGACCGATCCTCTCCGTCTACGCGACCAGCCGCTCGGCTGCTCTTCCGATGCCCCAGGCGAGAGCTCCGGCGGCGGTTCCGATGAGGAGCATCTCCGCCCCGGAGCGCCACCAGGGTCTCGACGTGACGAGCGTGCGGGCCGCGCCGACGGTGAAGAGCGTAGCAGCGGCGCAAAGCGTCGCGATGACGAACGGGTTGGGCAGATTTGCGACGTAGGCGACGAGCGGGACGGCGCCCGCGACCACGAAGGCGAAAAACGTCGCCAGCGCATGGCGCACGGGGAAAGGCTCGAAGGGATCGCGTCCCTCCGCGGATCGCGCCGCGTCTTCGGATCGGCTGGCCAGGTAGCTGCTGGCCCCCATGGAGAATCCATCGGCGATCAGATTCGCGAGGCCCAGGATGATGACGATTCCGCCGGGCAGTCGCGCGCCCGCCACGCCGGCCACCACGGCAAAAGTCGTGATGATCCCGTCGTTTGCCCCGTAGACGAGGTCCCGGAGGTAGTGCCGGGCAATTCCGGTGAGCGTCCGGGGCGAATGGTCCTCGAAGTGCTCTCTCGCCGTCGGCATGAATTGCACCACGTCCGCAAATGAAAGGCCGACGCAAAGCAACGTCGGTTCGCGCAGAAGGCCGCTCGTGAGCGCGAATTTCCGCAGAAGTACGCATTTTCCGGGACCGCCGGTCGGTTCTTCCGGCACGTTCCCCGGAATCCTTGCGGCACGCGGCGTGCGAAAGGAAGATCTTCGAAAACTCGAAACGCGAGGGACCCCATGCTTCTGGATCACATCCTTGTTCCGCTCGACGGCTCCGAAGTCTCCGAAGCCATCCTCGGCCAGGTCTGCCGCATCCTTCGCCTCAAGGACTCGACCGTGACGCTGGTCGAGGCCGTCCCGGTCCCGGTCCAGCCGGGAGTGGAGTACGCGCCGCTGGTGGCGGACCTGAAGTCCGAAGCGGAGAAGTACATCGCCGCCCTGAAGAAGCAGCTGGAACGCGAAGGTGTCAAGGCCCACGGCCTTGTCAAGGTCGGCGGAGAGGCGACGACGATTCTGGAAGCGGCGAAGGACCAGAAGGCGACGCTCATCGCTATGGCGACCCACGGGCGCACGGGCCTCTCGAGGTTCGTGCTGGGAAGCGTCGCGGAGAAGGTCACGCGGGCGAGCGAAACGCCGGTTCTGCTGGTCCGCTCGTTCAAGGACGCTGAAGTCGGCGCCGACCGCTCGCCGGTCCAGGAGATTCCCTTCAGGAAAATCCTCGTTCCGGTGGACGGAAGCGAGAAGTCGCTCGCGGTCATCCCGCACGTCCGGGAGCTGGCGCGGGCGATGAAGGCGAGCGTGATCGTGCTCGGCGTCGTGGAGCCCACGTTCGAAGGCAGGGCGGGCGAAGGCGACCCGCTGGTGCGCATCGCGGTGAAAGACCTGGCCGCCGCGGACATCCCGGTGGACCCGATCGTGCGCCTCGGCGACCCGGCCTCCGAGATCCTCGATGCCACCAAACGGCACGGCGTCGACCTGCTGGCGATGAGCACGCACGGACGCAGCGGGCCGTCGCGATGGGTCATGGGAAGCGTGACGGAGAAGGTGTTGCGGGCGGCGACGGTGCCGATGCTGGTCGTGCGATCGAAGTAGGAATTACGGTTCCGGCCGGCCAATCGAAATCCGGAACGCGGTCCCCTTCGTCCCGTCGCTCTCAACGACGATCCGCCCCCCCAGCGCATCGACCGCGGAACGGCAGAAGGCAAGCCCCAGCCCCGTGTCCACGCGCAGGCCGGCGGCGCGAAGCGAGGAGGCGCCGAATCGCTCGAAGAGCAGCGGCTGGACGTCCGGAGGGATGCCGGGCCCGTCGTCGGAGATAACGAACTCGCCGCGGCCCTCGCCCGAGGACGTCACGCAGATTGAGATTTTCGTGCCGCGCGGCGTGTGCCGGAGCGCGTTGCGGATCAGGTTGTAGAAGATGCGCTTCAGCAACGACTGGTCGGAGCGTACGTTTACGGGGGACGCCGCTTCGATGCGGATCGGCCTCCCCTCCTGCTTCGCGTGCAAGTCGAACGCCGCAACGCTCCGCTTCGCCAGTTCGGCGAGATCCAGCTCCTCCAGGTAAACCTCCAGCTTGCCGGACTCCGCGCGACTGACCTGCAGGACGTTCATGACCATTTCCCCGAGGTCGTCGCAGCGCCGAAGCGCCTCCTCGAGCGCTTCGCGCTCTGCCGCGGTCACGGCGTCCTTCCGGGAAGCAAAATGTTCCAGGAAGGCGCGGATGCCGGCCAGCGGATTCTGGAGGTCGTGGACGATCATGTCGGTGAGCGTCTGCTTGGCGGACTGGAGGCGTATGAGCTCGGCATTGCGCTGTTCGAGCCGGCCGCGGGCCCGCTCGATGTAGGCGTCGATGGCGAGACCCACGTCGAGCGTGACGATCTTGGAGAGCGCGGAGATCGTCGGGAAAAGGCGATCGTCGCCCGGCGGCAAGGCCTGGCGGAGAACGTCGCGCACGATCTGGAGGTACGTTTGATACGCGCCGATGTACCACTCGGGCGCCAGGCCGACGCGTTCGTGCGTGTCGCCGACGCGAAGGCGATCCTGGAAGTACTCCATCCCGTAGTCGCCGGCCGTGAGGCGCTGAAAATAGGCGCGCTGAAGCGCCTTCAGGCGGTCGATCAACCCGGGCGCTTCAAGCATCCGGCGGATGTGCTCCTGCGAGAGCAGGTAGGCATAGAAGCGTTCGATGACGGCTTCGGCGCTTCCCGCGAGGAGCGGGTGGGCTTCACGGAGAAGCCGTTCGTCCTCGGCGGTGATACCGAGGTAGGCCTTGCGCCGGGCGATGTCGTCGGGGGTCAGGTGAAGCAGGGGGACACACGATTCCGGGGACGGTTTCCGATCTCCTTCGCGATCAATCACATGGAACTTGTTCATGCTGCCTCAGCAGGCGACTGCGGGCAAGCCTTGCAATTCGCGGAAGTTCCTGCACGGGCGGATTTCGGCCGGCATTCAGCGCAGATTTGCCGGAGTACCGTTTTCCGCACGTTGTCCCCCGGGCCGGCGAGACGACGAGGAATTCGGCTCGGATCCGGGGAAATTCCCATGAACCCCGGACGCGCTGCGCGGCTGCGGACATGGCCTTCGGTTTGCAATCCTGAGCAGGGGAACAACGAATGGGAGCCTTAGATGCCGCCGATTACCAGGATTGTCGAGCGACGGTTTGAGATCCCGGACTCCGTTCGCCGGAAAATCGAGCAGCGGATCGAAAAGCTCGACGAGTTCTTCGACCGGATCGGCCACTGCGTGGTGACCGTGGTGGGCCCCGGGGCTCACCACAGGAAGTCGCGGAAGTCCGTCCACATCGCGATTTCGGTACCGAAGAGCCGGATCGTGGTGAATCACGGCGGCGACATCTCACTCGAGATCGCGGTGCGCGAGGCGTTCGGCAAGGCGGACCGGCAGCTTGAGGATTACGCGCGGCGCCTGCGGGGAGACGTGAAACGCGCGGTGGGATCCGGACGGAAGGGCCTCGGGAGAGTTCGCACGAAGTAACGGGAGGCGGCAATGAGGTTTCGCGACAGGCAGGACGCGGGGCGGCGGCTGGCGGCGGCGCTCAAGAAGCGGGCGTTCGACCGCCCGCTCGTCCTCGGGATCCCGCGCGGCGGCGTGCCGGTGGCGCTCGAGGTCGCGCGCGAGCTCGGAGGCGACCTGGGCGTCGTGGTGGCGCGCAAGCTCCGCGCGCCGGGCCAGCCGGAACTCGCGATCGGCGCCGTCGCCTCGGACGGAACGCCGTGGATCAACGACCGTGTCGCTGAAATGACAGGCGCCGACGAAGCCTGGATTCGGCAGGAGATCCTCCAGCAATCGAAGGAAGCACGGAGCCGCGAGGAACGCTTCGACGGCCACCGCACCCCCGTCAACGGCCGGGTCGTTCTCATCGTCGACGACGGGATCGCGACCGGCGCCACGGCGATCGTCGCGTGCCGGATGGCGAAGCGCGGCGGCGCGAGGCGCGTCGTCCTGGCGGTCCCGGTCGGTCCGCCCGGCACCATGGCCGCGATGCGGCACGAGGC
>WSZJ01000256.1 GCA_009773755.1 Planctomycetota bacterium
GCTCGCGTTGTCGCTTCGCGACTCCGCTCGCTTGGGGTACAGGCCAGGACGGGAGTGGCGAAAACGGGCGTCGTTGGGCTGATCTCGGGCGCGCTCCCGGGGCCGGTTGTGGCGCTTCGCGCCGACATGGATGCGCTTCCGATTGTCGAGCGGGACAAGAAATCCTATCGAAGCGGAACGAGCGGCGTGATGCACGCCTGCGGGCACGACGGGCATGTGGCGATTCTGCTTGGCGTTGCCGAAGTGCTGGCGAAGCGGAAGAAGAACATGCGCGGGTCGGTGAAGCTGATCTTCCAGCCTGCGGAAGAATCGCCGGGCGGCGCGTTGCCGATGATCAAGGCGGGCGCGCTCAAGAATCCAGACGTCGACGCGATTTTCGGGCTGCACATGTGGAACGACTTCGGCGTCGGCCGGCTCGGCGTCCGGCCGGGACCGCTCCTCGCGGCGGCGGACAAGTTCGAGGTCACGATCACGGCGAAGGGCGGCCACGGCGCCGCGCCGCACCAGACGGCCGATCCGATTCTCGCGGCGGTGCACGCGATCCAGGCGCTGCAGGCGCTCTCGAGCCGGCTCGTCGATCCGCTTCAGCCCGTCGTCTGTTCCGTCGGGCGCATCAAGGGCGGCGACGCGTTCAACGTGATCCCGAACAAGGTCGAGTTCGCCGGGACGATCCGCTCGTTCGACCCGAAGCTCCGGCCGAAGCTGCCGAAGATGGTGCGCGACCTCGTCGGCAACGCGGTGCACGGGCTCGGCGCGGATTTCGAGATGAACTACACGATGTACTACCCCGCGACGATCAATGACGTGGAGATGACGAAGGTCGTGGACGGCGTGGCCGAGGGGCTCGTGGGCGCGGGGCGCGTGGACCGGAACGTGCAGACGCTCGGCGGCGAGGACATGTCGTACTTTCTGAACGAAGTCCCCGGGTGTTTCTTTTTCCTCGGCTGCCGTAACGAAAAGAAGGGGCTCTGCGCGCCGCATCACTCGGACCGGTTTGATTTCGACGAGGAAGCGCTTCCGATCGGCGCGGAGATGCTGCTCAGGACCGTTGAAAGCTATCTGGGCTCCTCGAAATAGGGGTCCGAGAGCTCTTCCCGGAACTTCTCCCTCAGGATCTTGCGTTCGGCGGGCCGGAGCGCGGGCCACGCGATGACCGCGAGGTAGGAGGCGAGTTCGCGATCCTCCGTGGCGGCGGCGTCGATGTCGGTCCAGCCGGCCGGATCGCCCTGGCGGACGCGCAGGAGGCCGCGGTACCAGAGGACGTGCCGGCGAAGCGGCGCATCGGCGGCGGCGCAGAGTTCGAGGGATCGGCGGTAGAGGTCGATGGCGGCTTCCGGCTGGCCCATCAGCGCACAGCCGCCCGCGGCCCGGAAAAGATCGCGCGGAGTTTCGAGCGACGGCGCCTCGGCGCGCGTGCCGGGGTCGGCGGTCCAGACGCGGATGTTGCGGATCCGGAAGCCGGAATGGCCGCCGACGCGCCCCTGGGTCTTGATGGCGAAGAGCTTTCCGAAAACGCAGGGGCCGGGGGCGAGCGGCTCGCGAAGGTCCATCGAAAGATCGGCGTCGACGTCGCCCGCAACCAGGTGAAGTCGCGCGCGCCCGTCTGCCGGGACGTACTCGATCCTCGCCTGGATCCAGACCGCCGCGTCGGGCTTGATCACGTCCGTCGGGAGGCTGGTACGCCGGTCTCCGTACCAGCGCGAGTGCCAGAACAACTGGGTCTCCGTGACGAAACCGAGGGAGCCGTTGAACATGAAACCGAGGCCGAGATCGCCCGAGCGCGACTCGAGGCCGACCATCACGTGCGCCTCCAGGCGCCCTGAGTCGAGGCGCATTTCCCAGTCGATGCGAAGCGGCCCGCCGCCGTAACGGATCGGAACCCCCGCGACGATCCGGTCGGCATAGTGGGCGCGCAGCACCAGGTCCGGCGCCTCTTCATCGGCAACCAGCGGGCTTTCCGAGACGAACCCCGCGGCCGCGAGCGGGCGGTCGAACCGCAGTCGTTCCGCCATCGCCGCCGCTTCCCGCGACCACAGCAGCTGCGCGTTCAGCTCCGGCCGCTCCAGCGTGTGCAGCCCGCCCGCGAGCAATTCTTCGGTCGCGCGGGCCAGCCCCGCCCAGTCGCCTCGCTCGCGATAGCAGGCGGCGAGAGGTCGAAGCGCCACGGCGCGAGCGGCGCCGGACGTGCGCGCGAACGCTTCCGCCGCTTCTCCCCACTGCTCCTTTCCCATGAGGGCGAGCCCGAGTCCGTGATGGTCGCCCCGCTCGCGGTAGTAGCGGGCGGCCTCGTCGAAGAGCCCCAGCTCGAGAAGGACGCGGCCGGGGGAGGGATCGACGAGAGCGGTTTCGGTCTGTCCGGAGCGGGCAGGAACAGGGCGTCTCGGTCCGAATCCGTGGAAGCGAAGCAGGGTTTTCTCATACGCGCCGAGGGCGACGACCGGCTCATCGTCGCCGTCGCCGTCGAGGTCGAGGGCGTCGACGAGCGCGCCCGCGATCGATTCGATGGAGCGGATACCGCCGGAATCTCCGGGCAGCGGATGCAGCCGGACCGTTCGCACGGGGGCCTCGCGCCCCGCGACGCGCTCCAGCGTGAGCATCCGGACGCGTCCCCCGATCCGCGCGGGGATCGCCGACTCGAAGGCGCCTATGGCCACCGCCACCGGCGCGGCGAGCCCGCCGCCCTGCGCGAACTTCAGCTCGAACAGGCCTTCCGGCAGGATCTTTTCTTTGCGGCTCTTCTGAAGCGGCTTCAGTTCTTCAGGCGCCCACGTGTTGGCGAAGAACAGGCGTCCGTCGGGAAACGGTCGCAGCGTCGCCGCGTGGCTGTGCCCGGTCACGCCGAGCGGGCGCCAGTCGCGGGCCGCCTCGTCCCACTTGCCGAGCCAGAGGTCCCACATCCGCCACGGCCCGCGCGAAAGGAGAACTTCAGGGCCGGGCTCCGGGTGAAAATCGCCCACGGCGATGTCGAGGATGTCGCTGGAATCGACGGCAGAAGTGCCGAGAGTGCCGTCGTAGAGCGGCTGCAGCGCGCCGGCGCGATAGCGAAGGGCCAGCAGGCGGCGGTCGAAGTACCAGACGCCGACCAGGAGCTCCGGGAGTCCGTCGCCATCGATGTCACCGGCGCGAAGCGAGGAGACGCCTGCCTTGAGCGGGATGGACGAGCGCCGGCGGAGGGCGCCGCCCTCGAAATCCCAGACGGACAGGCCGCCGACGGCGTCGTCCGGAATTCCCCAGGTCAGCACCATTTCCGCGCGGCCGTCTCCGTCGAGGTCGCGGACCAGGAGCGTCGTGTGCTGAGCTCTCGCACGGGGCTCGACTTCGCCCTCGGCCGCGAGGACGAAATCCTCGCCGGTGTTCCGATAAACCGTGAAGCGGCCGGAGACTTCGACGTGCAGAAGGTCGGCGCGGCCATTGCCGTCAACGTCCCCGAACGCGGACGCCCCGGCGGGAAGAAGCAACTCGCGCACCGGCAGCAGGCCGCCGAGCACCGCCGCGGCCTCCGCGGCCCGCCCGCGCAGCGAAGTCCCGGCCGATTCGTCGGCGGCGACCTGTTCGTACCGTCGAAGCGCCTCTTCGCGATATCCCTCTGTCTCTTCCGCCTCGGCGAGCGCCAGCGCGGCGCGGGGGTCGGAAGCGCGGGCGGGGTAATCGCGAAAGAGCCGCGCGAAGGCGCTCCGGGTTCTCGGAGCATTGCCGCGCGCCGCGAACGCGTGACCGATCTCGGCCAGCGCATCGGCCGCCGATTCCGGGTCCCGATCCACGCCCGCCTCGTAGGCCCTCGCGTATTCCGAAAGCGCGCCCGCCGGATTATCCTGCGCGGCGAGCGCGCGGCCGGCGACAAGGCGCGCCCTGGCGTACGACCGCGAATCCGGCGCGACCTCGGCGGCGGCCTTGAGCGCACCGGCTGCGTCGCCATTGGCGAGGCGGGCTTCGGCGGAGACCAGCACCGCCGCCGCG
>WSZJ01000257.1 GCA_009773755.1 Planctomycetota bacterium
GGGCCCCGCGGCCGCCACCGCCGGCGCCGCGGCCGCCACCGCCGGCGCCGCAGTCCCGCCCTTCCCCTCCGCCGCTCCTTTCACGGCTTCCGCGTCGTCCAGCTCAAAGGTCACGTTGATCTTGCCGAAGCGGACGTTGTCGCCGGGCTTGAGCTTCCCGACCTTGGTTTCCGCGTCGTTTATCCGCGTCCCGTTGCGACTCTCGAGGTCGTAGATCGTCCAGGCGCCGTCCGCCAGCTCGACCTTCGCATGCGTCGACGAGACGCTTCCGTCCTCAAGCGAGACCTGGTTGCGACGCGACCGGCCGACCATGGCGACGCCGGTGAAGGAGAAAATCTCGATGTTTCCGTTTTCGTGGCGCCGGACGAAGCGGGGCACTGGTGAGCCTCCCGAGGTTGTAGGGCGTAGGATAGCAAAAGGCAGAGGCTCGCGAAGGCTAACGGCAAGGGCGGCTGGCGGAGGCTGAGGAGGCGGGCGGAAGCTGCGGAGGCTAAGTACAAGTTCAGCGGTCGGACGTCTTGAGGAAGTCCGTAGCCTCCGCCAGCCTCCGCCAGCCTCCGCCAGCCGCCCTTGCCTTTAGCCTTCGCCCGCCGCGCTGCGACGCCAACACCCGATTCCGGTTTCGACTAAACCCGAAGTTCTCCACGCTCGTTGCACGCAGGTACGGAGGTCAGCCTGATGGGAACCTTGGACGAAGCGGCGATGGTCGCCGACGTTCTGGGGGGGGACCCGGAGGCGTTCGCGCGACTTTTCGCGCGCTTTCGCCCCCTCGTATTCAGCGCTGCTTTCCGGATCACGGGAGATGCGGACGTGGCCGAAGACGTCGTCCAGGAGACGTTTCTCAAGATTCACGGCGCCCTTCGCGGGTTTCGTCCGGAAGCGCGCCTCTCGACATGGATCTACCGCATCGCGGTCAACGCGGCCCTGGACGAGCGGCGGCGCGCGAAGCGCAGGCCGGTCACCGAGAGCCGCCACGACGGGCCGCTTCCGGAACCGGCCTGGATCGCGCCCGAGGCGGGCGCCGGCGACCGGATTCGCGAAGCGGTGGCCGCGCTTCCGCCGAGGAGAAGGCGGTATTCGTGCTGAGGCACTATGAAGGACTGGCCGTCGCGGAGGTCGCCGAGGTTCTTGAGATCGCGCCGGGAACCGTGAAAGCGGCGCTTCATCATGCTCTCGCCAAGCTCGCCGACCGCCTGAGGGATCTCCGATGACCTGTCGCGACTGGCAGGAGAGGATCGCGCTGTCGCTGTACGGCGAGCTCTCGGGTGCCGAGGAGCGCGCGCTCGAGGAGCACGTCGCAGGGTGCGAAACCTGTCACGATGAACGCGACGCCCTGGCCACCACGGTCGCACTTCTCCGCCGCGAGTCGCCGCCGGTCCCGGGGACTCTCTCGGCGGCACCGGTTGCGCGTCGAAGCGGCGTTCGCTGGATCGCTGCGGCCGCGGTGGCGTTGGCGGCATCCGTCGCTCTCGCCGTCGCGCTTCGTAGCACCCGCCCGCCCGTGGCGCCACCCTCAGAACATCCGCGCCCGATCGTGAAAATTGGTCCGCCGCTTCCCGCCGCGGACCGGGCACGCGCGGCGCTGGCGCAGGGCGGCGATGCCGCGCTCGCCGCGCTCCTGCCGCTGTCGCTCGAAGCCGAGGACGTCATGATCTCGGCGGCAACGGGACCGGAGCCGGTTCTTGCAATCCAGGCGATCGAGTGGCTTGGGAGCGCAGGCTCCCGCCGCGCTTCTGCCGCGCTGCGCACCGCTCTCGCGACGCGCCTCACGCGGCCGGCGGCGTTCCGGGCGATGCGGAAGCGGGGCGAGCTGGACCTGGAGGCGGACATTGCTCCTGCGCTGGGCGAAGTCGCGCTGCGCCGCGAGGCGACCGAGATTCTCTCCGGCATGCGGAACGCAAAGGCCTACGAAGTCCTCTTCAGCGCGGCACTGGACGGCAACACCTCAGCGCGCGCGGCGTGCAGGGCTTTCCCGGCCGGAGTCGCCCTTGCGGCGCTCACCGAGGCGCTCGACGACCCCGACCGCCTGGATCTGGCCGCCGAACTCCTCCTGACGACCGACGGCGAAGAAGTCCGCAGCTCGCTTGCGCTCCGCTGCATGTCAGACGCGCAACTGCGCGCCGCCGCGCTCACTCTCGCCGCCAGCGATCTCGCGGACCCGCGCCGCGCGCGCTTCCTCGCGATCTGCCTCGCCAGCCCCACCCTGTCCGCCGACGCGCGACGCGCCGTCCTCGACATCCCGGTCCGGAAGCTCAAGCCGGCTCTGGAAGCGGCGATGCGCGATCCGTCGGGCCGGCCCGAACTGGTCGCGTTCCTGGTCGAGCGCGCGGCGGAGCGGGAAGCGCGCGAGCTGCTGATTCTGGCGCTGGATGGGCCGGAAGCCCGGCCGGAAGCGGCGCGGGCCGTGCTGCAGTACGGCGACACGCGGCCGGTGAAGGCGCTGCTGGAGGCCGCGGGGCCGGAAGATATCGAGGCGTTCGGGGCGCTTCCGGACCCGGCACGCCGGCGCGAGCTGGAGAAGGCGCTTCGCTCGCCGAAATCACGTCGCGGCGCGCTGCTCGCGGTGAAGCCGGATGACGGAGCGCTCTGGCCGCAGATTGTCCCGCTTCTTCGGGAGGAATCCGTCCGGGCCCTCGCGGCGGAAGCGCTTGCGCGGTCGGGGACCGAGAGAGTCATCCCTTACATGATTCCGTTCGTGACGTCGACCGGCGACGGGGCGCGCGTTCGCGACGCCCTTGTATCGCTGGCGGGCGTCGATGCAGGAGACAGTTCGGAGCTTTGGAGCCGTTGGTGGTCGACGAGACGTCGAGACTAGTCACTCATCCCAGGAGGTTGCCATGAGCCGCTTCGCCATCGCTGTTCTCGCCTTCGCCGCCGTCATTCCCGCCGCCGCGCAGGCGCCGGCCGACCCGGATCGCGCGGTGCGGCAGCGGCTTGAGGACGTCCGGGTCGACCTCGACGCGCAGGATGCCGATTTCCAGAAGGCGATCGACAAGCTGCGCGCGGCGACCGGACTCAATTTCGTGATCGACTCCCAGGCGCAGGACGCGCTGGCGGACGATACGCCGCTGGGCCTGCGCCTTTCGAAGATCCGGGCGGTGAATGCCCTCCGCTGGCTCGTGCGCACGCGGAATCTCGCCTTCACGATTCGCGACGGGGTGGTCCTCGTGACGACACCGGAAATCGCCGCCGGCCGGACCTCCCTCCGGCTGTTCGACGTCGCCGACATCCTGTCGCAACCGCGTGATTTTCCGCTCGCTGGAGCCGCCGAAGAGCGCGAGGTGACCATTGAAGACCTGCAGAATCTCGTGCAAGAGACGATCGCGCCTGGAACCTGGGGGTCCTCTCCCCGCACGCTCTCAGCGGCCGGCACCTCGCTCGTGGCGCAGGCCGAGCCGGAGATCCTCACTGAAGTGGAGAACCTCCTCGCCGCGATTCGCGTCCTCGCGCATTTCACCGTGTCTTTCGACGCCCGCGTCCTGGACCTGCCCGCCAACGCCATTCCCGGAGTGCCCGGTCTCGCGACGATCGCGCCCGGCAAGGCGATCCTGACCGCGGAGGAGGCGGCGGCGGTGCTCGCCCGCGCGGGAGTCGACGCGCGCGTGCTCCAATCGGCCCATTTCACCTGCATGAACGGCCAGCGTACGCACGTGCGGCTGGACCGGGAGGAATCGTCGGTTCAGGGCGCCCTGTCGGCGGACGATGCGGCCGCAGGCCTGTCGAAGACGGTCAGCGCCATCCGGCCCACCACAATTGAGGTCAACCCGATCCTCGTCGTCGGCCGCGACCGCTTCCTCGTCAACCTCGACGCGGTGCTCGCCGACCCCGCAATCGCACCGGCGGGACTCATGCTCAAGCAGGGAGTCGTCGAGTGCGCGCGTTCCTCCTCCCGCACTCTGCGCACGAGCTTTCAGGTCGCCAACGGCGGCGCGGCGCTCTTCGTGCCAACCGCCGTCCGTCCCGCGACGGCGGAAGACGTAACGGCCGCGAAGGATTACGCGAAGCTGCTCGCCACGAAATGGAATTTCGACTTCGCCGACAATCCCGTCTCCGATGTTCTCAACTACGTCCGCGAAGTCGGCGCGATGAACATCCTCGTCGACCCTGTGCTCGAGCGCGAGGAGACCATCAGCGAACTCAGGGTCGCGCTGAAGCTGAAGGAAGTCGACCTCAAGACGGCGCTGACCTTCCTCGCCGGGATGTGGGATCTCGAATTCACGCTGCGGGACGACGCCATCGTCTTCACGCGCCGCGGGCAGGGAGAGGCCCTTCGCGTCGAAATCTACGACGTGCGCGACCTGGTGTGGAGCCGCACGAGCTGGACGGGTTATCCGCTGGACACGGAGAAGCAGTGGGAGGCGCTGGCGACGGAGGGGGCGTGGGGCGAAGCGATGGCGCCGCTCGAAGAAAGCTCCCTGGTCGACCTGATCCGATCGACGGTTTCGCCCGAGACCTGGGACAACAACGGGACGATGAGTTCTTTCACCGGCGCCCTCCTGGTCCGGCAGACGCCGGAAGTTCACAAGGCAATGGCGGCATTCCTGAAATACCTGCGCGAGTCGACGCCGCTTCAGATCCAGGCCGACGCGCGCGTCATCGAGATCGACGCCGCCGTGCACGACGCGCTCGACTCGGGAGCCGATGGACCCCTGCCGGACAAGTCGCGTGCCGCTCTCGAACGCGCGATCGGGGACGGCCACGCCAGGGTCGATGCGGCCTGGTCCCTTCTGGGAATGAACGCCCAGCGCTTCCACGCCTTTCAGCTCTCGACGCGCGCCTATGTCGCCGACTACGAGAAGGAAGCGGCCTATCCGGACCCGGTGTACGGCTCCCTTGTCGGCGGCCACCTCTTCGAAATCCGGCCGACCATCGTCTCGAGCGATCCTGGCCGGCTCGTGGTCGAGCTTCGAGCGGCCTGTCGTGACCTGCCCGACCAGCTCGACTCCAAAAACCTGGGCCGGGCGGTCATCCAGCTCCCCGCCTGGAGCCGCGCTTCGCTGACGACGACCGTCTCAGTGAAGAGCGGCGAGACGAGGATGTTCTCGCTGGGGAATGTCAGAGGTGAGGGAGTGGAGCGGAGGCGCGTGCTTGTGTGGACGGTCAAGGTGGTGGAATAGCGAGAGCGGAGGCTGGCGGAGGCTGCGGAGGCTGGCGGAGGCTGCGGAGGCTGGCGGAGGCTGCGGAGGCTGGCGGAAGCTGCGGAGGCTGGCGGAGGCTATCGACTTCTCTGAAAAGTGGGGCGTCCCTCGTTCTGAACGAAAACCCCACGAGAACCGCAGCTTTCGCCCGCCTCCGC
>WSZJ01000258.1 GCA_009773755.1 Planctomycetota bacterium
CGAGTCCCTCGGGGCGCGTGAGGTACGCGAGGCCGCCGGCGAGGCCGGCGAGCGCGGCCGCTCGAAAGTCGAGGAGCGACACGGCGCGCAGCGTGCAGGCGATGCCGTAGAGGAAAAAGAACGAGAACGTCGCTTCCACAAGGATGTCGCTTCCGACATCGACGCTATCCGGGTGAACCGCGACGAGGAGCGCCGCGAAGATTGCGGTGCGCGGGCCGCCGAGGCGTTTGCCGATGAACCAGGCGGGGATTGCGGAGAGTGCGCCGAGGAGGATCGAGACGGCGTGCCCGGCCATGGCGACGTCGCCGAAGAAGAACGAAAAGAGGGCCGTGAGCGCGGGGTAGAGCGGGTGGTAGCCGTGCGTGAGCGCACGATCCCAATCGCCGGCCAGCATCAATTTCGCGATTTTCACGTAGTAGTACGCGTCGGTCGCCACGGTCGCCTTGAGGAGCGCGCAGCCGATACGAACCGCGGCGCCCAGCGCGACGATCACGGCGAGCGTGGCAAGTGGATGCGGCTCCGGGGCGGCGGAAGCGGGCGGGTCAGGCGCAGGGGCACTCCCGGGCGTGCTAGTAGGCATTCGGATTCACGAACCCGCGAACGACCGTCAGCAGGATGATCCGCGCGTCGAGCAGGAGCGACCAGTTCTCGATGTAATAAAGGTCGTACTGGATCCGCTTCTTGAGCGACGTATTCCCGCGCCAGCCGTTTACCTGGGCCCAGCCTGTGATCCCCGCCTTCATCTTGTGGCGGAGCATGTAGCGAGGGATCTGCTTCTTGAAGTCCTGGATGAACACGGGGCGCTCGGGGCGCGGGCCGACGACGGACATGTCGCCGACGAGGACGTTCCAGAACTGCGGGAGCTCGTCGAGCGAGGTCTTGCGGATGAACGCGCCGAACTTCGTCTTCCGCGGGTCGTCCGCGGTGGCCCACTTTGCGCCCGTCTGGGCTTCGGCGTCGACGCGCATCGAGCGGAATTTCCACATCCTGAAGGTGCGGCCGTCGAGGCCCATGCGCTCCTGGCCGTAGAAGATCGGGCCGGGGGAAGACAACTTGACCCCGACGGCCACGAAGATGAGGACCGGGGAAATCAGCAGAAGCGCCAGGCCGCTGAAGGCGACGTCGAGGAAGCGCTTCAGCAGGAGGTTCCATCCGTAGAGCGGCGATTCGCGGAGGAGGATAACGGGGAGGCCGTCGATGACGGAGATCGAGTGGTTGAGGGCGTCGAAGGAGCCGATGTCGGGAATGACGCGGACATCGACGGTTTCCTCGGATAGAAGGTCCATCACCTTTTCGAAGACCTGGTGTTCTCGCGCAGGGAGCGCGACGTAGATCTGGTCGGCGCTGTGTTCCTTGATGAGTGCCGGGAGGTCTTCGGGTTTGCCGACGACGAGCACGCGGTGGAATTTCTTCCCGAGTCGATCCTCGCGTCCGTCGACGTAACCGGCGGGGAGGATTCCCATCCACCGGTGCCGGCGGAGCGACAGCGCCAGCTCCTGCCCGGTGCGGCCCGCGCCGACGATCAGCGCGCGCCGCAGATTCCAGCCGTGGCGGCGCGCCCAGCGCAGCACGACGCGAACGGCGGATCGTTCGAAGCACAACGCTACAAAGTTGACTGCGATGAAAATTCCGAACATGGCGGTCGAGTACTGGTACGTCTTGTAGACGAAGACAGCGCCGGCCATGAAGAGGAACAGCATGACCTGCGCCTGCGCGATGTCGAACCACTCCGTCAGAAGCGAGTCGCTGCGACGTGCCGTGTAGAAGCGGAACGCGCGGTAGGAAATCGCGGCGATCACGAGAACGGCCGGCAGAAACATCACGTAGTGAATGAAATCGGGGCGCCCTTTCGGCGCCGCGAAGATGCCGGAATCGAAGCGCACCCAGAAGGCGAGCGCCCATGCTCCCGCGGTGACGGCCATGTCCGCGAGGAACATGAAGGCTTCGATCAGCTGGGAGTGGCGTTTCAGCAAGGCGACCCTTCAGATGATATCGGCATGGCTACACGTCAGCCTGAAGAAGCGCTGGAGGGGAGCCCGAGGTCCCTGATGAGGCGAGCTTCTGCCACCGATCTCCTCCGCCGGAGCATCTGCTTTCCGGGGGGGAGCGCGGTCCAGGTGTACAGGAAGGCCCCCTTCAATGTCAGCCGGTGTTTGCCGGCTTGAGCGGGAGCGAGGAGCCCGCGCGCTACCTGCCAGTTGTGGGAAGCGGCGAGGGCGTCTCGAAGCCGGCCTGGGAATTCATCCCGCGTCGGCGGTTCCTGCGAAGGCTTCGCCGAGGTCTCGCGGGCGACCAGTCTCTCGTGCGCCTGCAGGAGTGCTGCCGGATCGAGAAGGGAAGGAAGCTGGATGATGCGTCGCGCTCCCATGTCGGTGAAAAGCATCGGAGTGGGGGCGTTGGTCGTCACCAGCGTCCGGCCGTCTTCCGTGCGCGAGGAATACTCAAGGAATCGGGAATGCAGCCGGTAGACCCCTTTCCGGCGCACGTGCATGACCGTTCCCAGCGCCAGCACCCGACGGCGGCGGTCGGCCATCGTGCAGAGTTCCGCGGCGATGTTCGTCGCGAATCCGCGGAACGACCAGCGCTGGGTCTCGGCGAATCCCAGGTCGGCGAGGCGCGGACCGAGGTCGTTGAAGAACTCGTCGGCGGGAGTCGGGAAGGGGCCCGGATCATGCGGAAGGATCTCGGGAGAGGAAGTCTGGCGGTGAGTGACCAGGACGATCAGGGGCGCGATGAAGAAGAGAATGACGGCGACGGCGCAGGCGACGCAGAGGAGGATCAGGAGAACGAACCCGACGAAGGGGAGGCCGGAAACCCCCGATGCGGCGAGCAGGGGAGGAGAGGAAGTCAGGGCGGGGAGAGGAGGCACGGGCCCATGATCAACGCGCTTCGGGAAGCCGGCAACCTTGAAGCGGGGGCGCTCGCTTCCGCAAATTCGGCGATCCCCGGGCCGCCGCGCGATAGAGTCCGCTTCAGCCGGATTTCGAGGAGTCGATCGCGATGGAACCGCGTGACCGTGCCGTCCTGACGGGCCAGCTGGCCGTTCAGCTTGGCTTTCTTGCCGCAGCGGACTGGGAACTCGCACAGTCTGCGTGGGAGAAGCAATCGAAGCCGGAAGTTACCGGTGTCCTGGTCTCCCTCGGGCTGCTTCCGGCCGATGTCGCGACGGCGCTGTCCCGGCTCGTGGACTCCGCCGCGTCCAATCCTGAGATTTCCGCCCTGATCGCCCGGTCCTCTGCGGTCCCCGCGCCGGCGGCTCGCTACGTGCCCGGCGCCGAACTCGGGCGCGGAGGATTCAGCCGCGTCATCGAAGCATCCGACACGGCCATCGGCCGTCCGGTCGCGCTCAAGCTCCTCAGCCCGGACGCCCCGCTCGACGCCGTCGAGCGCTTCCGCTGGGAAGGACGCCTGACGGGACGCCTCGAGCACCCGAGCGTCGTGCCCGTGCACGAGATCGGCCGCCTGCCCGCGACCGGCGAGATTTTCATCGCGATGAAAAAAATCGCCGGGCAGGACATGCACCGCGTGATCAAGGAAGGGAAGTGGAAGCTGCGCCGGCTGGTCGAGGCGCTTCGCGACGCCTGCCGCGCCGTCGCGTACGCGCACGCGATGGGGGTGGTGCACCGCGACCTGAAGCCGGCGAACATCATGCTGGGGGACTTCGGCGAGACGCTCGTCGTGGACTGGGGGCTGGCGCGAGTGCTCGGCGAGCCCGAAGACGAGCGGCCCGTCGCGCGCCTCGCGCGGCCGGGGGCGGTGAGCGCGGCGGATTCGACTCACCTGACGCGCGAGGGCGAGGTGCTGGGCACGCCGGCCTACATGCCGCCGGAGCAGGCGCGTGGCCGGCTTGCCGAGATCGACGAGCGAAGCGACGTGCACGCGCTCGGCTGCGTGCTTTATGAAATCCTCTCGGGGCGGGCGCCCTATTCGGGG
>WSZJ01000259.1 GCA_009773755.1 Planctomycetota bacterium
CGATTCACCAGAATACGTAAACGAAAGCGCCGACCTGACTCTCTGCGCATTTCGCAGTTAGCCTCCGCAGCCTCCGCCCGCCTCCGCAGCCTCCGCCAGCCTCCGCCCGCCTCCCGTTCACTTCACCGCTTCCACGGTCCTCACCATCCTGAACCCGATGTCGTTGTCCGTCTCCTTCTCCGGATCCCCATCCACGAATGTCGTCCGGAACTCAATCCAGTCCATGTCCCGCGAACCGCCACCACGGACTCCGCGCAACCGGACCCCCTTGTCCTGCCAGTTCGAGCACCACTCCTTCACGTTCCCCGCCAGATCCATGATCCCGTAAGGGCACTCGTCCGCCGGATTCGAGCCCACCGGAAGCGCCCCGAGCTCCGCCGTCGGCCGCGACCGTCCGCCGTTCGTCCAGATCCAGTCGAAGGTCGGCCCCCAGGGGAACGCCCGCCCGTCCGCGCCGCGCGCGATCGCTTCGCGCTCCGTGGTCGTCGGAAGCCGCCAAGGCAGTCCGTCGCGCTGCGCCCGCCACGCGCAGTACTTGCGGGCGTCCCAGTACGACACCCTGGCCATCGGCAGGCGCAGGCCGCCATCCGCGTACTCCGGCGCACCTGGAACCAGGCGCCCTTCCCGCTCCGTCCAGCCGTCCGGAGGGGTTCTTTTCCTCAGCTCCACGGGATCACCGGCGGCCTTCAGCGCCGCGAGATACTCCGCGTACTCCGCCCGGGTTACCTCGTACTTCCCGACCACCAGATCCCCCATCTCCCGCAACTTCCGCTTCTCGTCCGGTCCCAGGATGAATCTTCCCGCAGGCACATGCACGAAGTCCGCGCCGATCTCCGCTTCCGTCAGCAGCTTCACGGTCGCGACCACATTCTTGTACTTGCGCGAGATCGCGAACGGGAAGCGCGTGTCGCGCCGGCCGTCCAGCCGCAGGATCGCGAGGTAGGAGCCGCCCGGCAGCTTTTCCAGCGGATCCTCGACCTTTCCCAGCACCAGCCTCGGGTCTTTTCCCTCCGCGTAGCGGAAGTACTCGATCGCCGCCCCCGGGGGATCTGACGCCAGCGCTACCGAGCCTTGCACGTTGTCGCAGTCCCTTGACCGGCCGGGCTCGAAGACATTCAGCATGCCCCTCGCTTCCGCCATGTGAAGCGCGTCCCCTGCCCACTCGGCGCGCTTGAATCTCCTCCACCAGTAGTTGGAGAGAAACCTCCGCGGTTCGAGGTAGTTGGGGTCGGCCTGGACCGCCGTCGCGTACAGGTGGAGAACCTGGGTTTGCTTGTCTGAGAGTTCGGTCTTGAGCGCTTCGATCTTCGCATTCAGCACGTAGAGTTCGTGGCGCCTCTCGGGCGTCGTCGTGGTGTCCATCGAGGCGAACAGCGCATCCCGTTCGGGCAGAAGGATCTTGAGGTCGGCTTCGATTACCTTCACGCGCGCACTAGCCGCGTTTCCCTCCCGGGTCTTGACCTCCGCATTGTGATGGCGCGCTTCGGCCTGCTTGATCCTCAGCAGGCCTTCGACGGTCTTGTCGCCCCGCGCGAACCCCGCCAGCGCCGCGCAGAGCCGCGCCGCCTTCTCCGGGTCGGGCTCCGAGAGGACCTCCGCGGTTCTGGCCTGGACCTCGCGGAGGTGCTGCACTTCCTTGACGGAGAGAATCACGCCGTAACTTGCGAGCGCCAGCAGGAACACGGTCCCGGCAGCAGAGAGGGCAACGTGCTTGCGCACCCACTTTTCCGCTTTTCTCGCCGGCGACGGCGGGCGGGCAAGCACGCGGTCGCCATCGAGGAAGCGGCGGAGATCGTCGGCGAAGGAAGCGGCGTCGGGGTAGCGGCGCGCGGGGTTTTTCTCGAGGGCGCGGAGGGCGACGAGCTCGAGGTCGCGCGGCGCGCCGGGGTTCAGGGCGCCGGGGGGCAGCGGGTCCTCGAACGCGACGCGCCGGATCACGTCCGCCGCATTGTCGCCCTGGTGCGGCGCGCGGCCGGTGAGGATGTGATACAGGATCGCGCCGAGCGCGTAGACGTCCGTGCGCACCGAGATCAGAGCCGATTGCCCCAGCGCCTGCTCCGGCGCCATGTACCACGGCGTCCCCAGCGTCGTCCCGGTCTGCGTCAGCGCCGTCTCCGAGTCGATCTTCCGCGCCAGACCGAAGTCCGCGACCTTCGCGACTCCCGCCGCGGTCAGCAGCAGGTTCCCCGGCTTCAGGTCGCGATGGATGATCCCCGACCCGTGCGCGTAGTGCACCGCCCGGCCGATCGTCTCGAGAATCTCCGCCCCCTTTTGAATCTCCACCTCGTTCGCGTTCAGCGCTTCCGCCAGCGTCCGCCCCCGCACCAGCTCCATCACAAGAATCATCCGCCCCGCTTCCCACCCCACGTCGTACACCGTCACGATGTTCGCGTGCGTCAGCTTCGCCGCCATCTCCGCTTCACGCCGGAACCGGATCGCCATCTCCGCATCCCCGCGGCTCTCCTCCCGCAGCACCTTCACCGCCACCTCGCGCTGCAGCTTCTTGTCGAACGCGGCGTAAACGACGGCCGTGCCGCCACGCCCCAGTTCTTCGCGCATCTCGAACCGCGTCGCCGCCAGAAGCGTCGGCGGCATGTGCACCGTCGCGGCGTCTTTCATCGCGCCGCGCATCGCATCGTCGAGGGATTGGGGTTGCATGGGGGAGGTCTGGTGTGTGGCGGGCATCTTCACACAAACAGATGCCTGCCCGCGCCCGGATATTTCACTTCGATTTGCGAAATCCTCTCGCCCAGGTTCGGTGAAGGTTCGCCCGGGCCAGGATTGGAGGGTTCACGCTCGTTGCTTCGCCTCCCGCGCTTCCCGTAGAATCCAGAGGCTCAAATGGCCCTTCGACTCGCTCCCTCCGGTCGCTCGCTCAGGACCCGGCGCGCTTCGAAGCCTGCAGTGAGCCGACGAACATGGGGGGTCCTGCCATGGGCGAACAGACGCGCGATCGGGCAACCGCCGACGCGGACTCACTCCGTGCGGAGAATCTGCGCCTCGAGACCCTCGTGCGCAAGCAGGAGCTGGACTTCAAGACCCTGCTCGAGATGGCGAACGCGATCAACGAGCGGTCGCTTGATCCGCGGGGGATCGAGGCTTATCTGATCTACATCTGCAACGCGGTGCGCGGGCAGTTCGGGGTGACGAAGGCGCATGTGGTGCGGGAAGCGATGGACGGGGAAGTGCGGCGGTTCGTGCTGATGGAGCGGGGGAAGGTGGTGTTCGAGTGTCCTCGGGACGGGGAGTTCGCGAAGGCGCTTTCGAACGCGCGCGGGGCGGTGCCGCTGGCGGGCGACCCGGTGGCGAACCTGCCGGAAGCGGCGCAGCTCAAGGCGCTGGACCTCGAGACCGTCGCGCCGCTTCTGCGGTTCGCGGAAGGAAAGGCCGAACTGAAAGGCGTGCTCGCGATCGGAAAACGCCTCGTCAGGGCGCCATTTGCGGCCGACGACCTGCAGATGTTCGGGCTTCTGGGGAGCATCATCGCGATTTCGCTGCACAATGCGGAGCTGCACCGGAAGGCGATCGTGGACAATCTGACGCAGGTGTACAGCCGGGGGCATTTCGACCTGGCGATGGAAGCGGAGATTTCGCGTGCGGAGAGGTACGGCGGGCAGCATCATTCCGACGAGGTGCGGTTCGTGTCGCTGGTGATGATGGACATCGACCACTTCAAGAAGGTGAACGACACGCACGGCCACCTGGGGGGGGACGCGGTGTTGCGGGTGGTGGCGCGGGCGCTGAGGCAGACGGTGAGGAAGTCGGACGTGGTGTCGCGGTACGGCGGCGAGGAGTTTGCGCTGATTGCGCCGGAGACGAACAAGGAGGAGGCGATCCGGATGGCGGAGCGGCTGCGGTTGAGGATCGCGGGGGAGAAGGCGGAGAGCGGCGGGAAGCTGCTGGCGGTGACGGCGAGCTTCGGGGTGGC
>WSZJ01000260.1 GCA_009773755.1 Planctomycetota bacterium
GCAGGAAGCGGCTGCGACGGATCCGGTGAGCGACCTGCAGCGTGAGGGGCTGATGCTGGACGTGAGGGCCTTCGCGGCGGACGGCGGCGGACGCGCCCGCGTGTCGCTGGAAGCGCAGTTCGGGTGGCGCGCGGCGATCGAGGCGTTCGGGACGGGCGCTTCCATCGGCGGCGACATCCAGCGCGCGTCGATCGACCTGCTCGAGACGCGAACCGACACGACAGTGAAAGCCGGAGAGTGGACCGTAGCCACCGAATCGACCCGCGACCGGCCGGACGGACGGTCCGAATCCCTCGTCCTGCTCTTCCGAATCCGCTTCCCGGAGGTCCGCTGATGCGCGCGCTTGCCGCCGTGCTCGCCTTGCTCGCCTGCGCCGCCGCCGCTTCCGCCCAGGAGCGCCGCGAGTGGGACGTGCGTTCGCTGACGGATCCGCGGTCGGAGAAGCGCGGGCCGCGGATCGGATTCGCGCCGCGCGAGGAGGCGATGGGCGAGAGCCAGGCCGAGGACATTTCCGGCGACGACATCGCGCTGCTCCTCCGGTCGACCGTCAACGCGGACGCGTGGGACAGCGGCGTGAACGCGCTCGAGTTTCACGAAGGGACGATCCGCGCGACCGCGGGCCCTGAAGTTCTGAAGACGCTGTCGGAAGCGATCGAGTTGCTGCAGGCGGCCGCGGGTCGGACGATCGTGGTGGAAGCGGAAGTTCTGGAGCTGGCCCCGGGGATCGCCGACGGACTCGCCCCCGGTCTGCTCGAAGACGCCGCCGCCGCTTCACTGCGCGCCGCGGCCGCCGACAAGGCCCGCGGCCGCGTGGCGCACAGGCTCGTCGCGCGCGGAGGCGCAGGTCGCTTTGCGCTCGCTTCCTCGCTGAAGTCGCGCACTTACGTGAGGGATTTCGACATCGAGATCGCGCAGCAGGCGTCGATCCCCGACCCGGTGATGGGCGAGCTGCGGGAGGGGATTCTGCTGGAAACGCGGCCGCATTTTTCTTCGGGCGACGACGTCCTCCACATCGAACTGCTGATCCAGACGGCGCGGCTGGCGGAGCTGGCGGACTTCAAGCTCCCGCCGGCGTCGGGGGGAAGGCTCGAGCTGCCGCGCATGGACTGCCAGGAAATCCGCACGGTGGTCGGGGTCCCGCCGGGGCGGACCGCGCTGCTCGTGTGCACGGACTTCCGCGCTTCCTCGCCGGGCTGGACCACGGCGATCCTGCTGCGCGCGCGCATTGAAGGAGCTCCGGCGCCCGCCGCCGAGCGCGCCGGGGAGGCCGACGTCTTCCGCGCGTACAGCGTCGGGGCGCTTCTGCGCCTCCCCTGGCTCGGCGTGACGCCGCCGAAGCTGGGGCTGCAGGATCCCGACGACGAGCCTCTGATAGGCGGCTGAACGTTCGGATTCGACGAACGCTGCCTCTCGGTCGAGGGGATTCAGGAGCGGATCACGGCTGAAACGGGCGAAGACACGTGGAACGCGCCCGGCCGGCGCTTTGTCATCGTGGGCGACCACCTCGTCGTCCACGCGCCGCCGGACGTACAGGCGAAGATCGCGCGGACGCTGGCCGATCTCGAGACGCGCCTCGGCGCGAATCTCGCCGTCGAGTCGTGGATCCTCGCGTTCCCCGAAGCCGAGTGGCTCGCGCGCCGCGACGTCCTCGAGCCCGGCTCGTCGCGGCGTCGTCCGCGCTCGGCCGCACAGGTAATCCCTTCCACGCCCTCCGCGGCCGCCACGCGGATTTCGTCGCCGACGACGACGTCGAAATCGCCTGGGGCGCAAAGGCCTGGGACCCGGTCGTCGAGTCCGTGAACGACGGGTTTCTCCTGAGCGCCGGCGTGCTGCAGACGACCGAGGGGAGATTGCGGGTGACGCTGCAATCCGCGCTGGCCGAGGCCTCGCTGAGCGAAGCGCTTGAAAGCGGCGCGGAGGCCGGCGGTGCGTTGCAGACGCCGTCGTGCGAGATGGTGCCTTTAGGCTGCGACGCGCACCTGCAGGACGGGAGAGCGTTCGTGGCGTCGGCGGTGGCGAGGGAGGGGGTGAAGGGGCGGGAGATCTGGGTCTACCTCGTGCGGGCAAAGACGGTGGCGGTAAAGTAGGGGCAAGGGAGGCGGCAGTCCTTTCCCTTTCCCTTTCCCTTTCCCTTTCCCGCGAACAAAGACGGCAATGCTCACGCCGCAGTGAAAGCCAACGTCAAGTTTGCATTTGTCGTGGTCGGGAAAGGGAACGGGAAAGGGAAAGGGTCCTGCCGACTGCGGCCTGAACACTTACTTTTCTCCCAACCCCACCCTCCATGCCTCGACCTCCTCCCCGAAATCCTTCCCCGTGCACTTCCGCAGCGACTCCAGAACCCGCCGCCTCTCGTACGTGTCCGCCTTCGTCCTTCCCAGCGCCGCCAACAGCGCTTCCACCGCCCGGTCCGAAGGATGGTCCTCGAAATATCCGGCGAGCCGCGAGTCCTGCGTCGACCCCTTGAGCAGGATCGCCGCGAGCTTCTCCTCGAGATCCGGAGCGCCGATCGCGATCGCTGCGTTCGCCGCCGCATTCGCGACGTAGTCGACGGTGTCCGAGATGGTCTCGACCAGCGCCGGAACCGCCGAAGCCGCCCCGAGATTGCCCAGCACGTGCGCCGCGCCGCCGCGGAAGTTCGCGGACTCCTTCGTGTCCTTCAGCATCTCGATCAGGACCGGCACCGCGCGCTCGCCCAGCCGCGCAAACGCCTTCATCCCGGAATTCCACACGTTCCCGTCCGGGTCGCGCATCGCTTCCTTCAGATGCGGGATCGCCTTGTCGCCGAGAATCTCCCCCAGGTGCGCGATCGCGTACTCGCGCTCCTCCTTCGGCCGCTCCTTCGGAATCGCCGCGAGGAACAGATCCCCCGCCTTCGGGTCCTCCCCCGCCTTCTTCGCCGCGATCGCCGCCCGCAGCCGCACCGGCACCGGCTGCTTCTCGTCCTGCGCCACCGTCGTCACCCACGGCGTCATCCCGTCCGGCAACAGCCGCGAAATGACTTCCAGCGCCAGGCACCGATCCGCCACAGGCCCTTCCTCCACCCTCAAAAGCAGCACCTTCGCCGGCGGTGTCGAGACCGTCCCGTCCTTCAGGTCGACTTCCCGGAGCAAATCCCCGTGCGACACGACCACGATTTTCCCGCACCGTTCGTCCACCCACCACCCCTGCGACCACCAGATGGAGGAAACGGTGTGAGAGAATTTTTCGATTTCATCGGAAGAGAAGAGGTCGTCCAGCTGCACGGCCCAGCGCGTCTTCCCTTTCCGGTCGACCAGCGCGACCGAGTTGCCGTACCCGACGCCGGCGTAGTTCTCGAAGAGCACCGCCGCCGGCTCCGCGTCCAGCACCCGGATTTCCAGCGGGCACCAGTCGAGCTTTCCCTCGGCGAGCAGCGCATCCTCGGAATCGCGGTCGACGGAAGCCGCCTTCGTAGCGTCGTCCCAGTCATCGGTCTTCGTCGCGGGGGGAAGCGGCGCGACGCCGTCGCGGCGGCGGCAGATCTGGAAGGCGAGCTTGCGGAACTCCGGGCTTTTGGCGACGACGTAGTGTCTGCCGTTGGGGGAAACGGTGCGGTTGTCCTCGTAAGCGCTCCAGGAGTCGGCGGAAACGGTGGCGGCGAGGAGGAGCAGGCAGAGGGTGTTTCGCATGCCCGAATGGTATCGCGGTCCTTTCCCTTTCCCGTTCCCTTTCCCTTTCCCGCAAACAAGAACGGCAACGCTCACAACGCAGGGAAGGCCCAAGCGAGGCTCACCTTCTTCGCTGTCGGGAAAGGGAACGGGAAAGGGAAAGGGCTCTTCCGCCGCGGATTTTCTCCAGCACCCGCTTGACATACTTAGTAAAGGAGTTACTATACTAAGTAGGGAACACATTTCGGAGGGTTTGCGATGAATCTCCAGGGAACCGCCGCTCTCGTCACCGGAGCCGGCCGCGGCCTCGGTGCCGCGCTTGCCCGCGAACTCGCCCGCCAGGGCGCCCGCGTCGTCCTCGTCGCCCGCTCCTCAACCGACCTCGACCGCGTCGCAGCCGAAATCCGCGCCGAAGGCGGCGAAGCCCACCCCCTCCCCGCCGACATCGGCGACAAAGACGCCATCTACCCCCTCGCCGGCGCCGCCGCCGCCCTCGTCGGCCCCATCGACCTCCTCGTCCACAACGCCAGCACCCTCGGCCCAACCCCGCTCCCCCTCCTCCTCGACACCGCCTGCGAAGACCTTTCCCGCGTCCTCGAAGTCAACCTCGTCGGACCCTTCCGCCTCACGAAAGCCCTCGCCGGCTCCATGGCCCTCCGCGGCCGCGGCCTCGTCCTCCACATCTCCAGCGACGCCGCCACCAGCGCCTACCCCGGCTGGGGCGCTTACTCCGCTTCCAAAGCCGCCCTCGACCACCTCGCCCGCGTCTGGGCCGCCGAACTCGAAGGCACCGGCGTGCGTTTCCTCGGCATCGACCCCGGCGAAATGAACACCCGCATGCACGCCGACGCCATGCCCGACGCCGATCCGTCGCTTCTTGCTGACCCGGCGGACGTGGCGAAGCGGATCGTGCGCTGCGTTGAGAATGTTGAAGAGGTGCCTAGCGGGACGCGGCTTGCCGACCTGCCAAGGGTTGCGGGCGGAAGCGGGCGAAGGCTGGCGGAGGCTGGCGGACGCTAACGACTTCCCGTACTCGAAAGCCTCCCTCCAAATCTTGGCCTGAGCCTTCGCCAGCCTCCGCAGCCTCCGCCAGCCTCCGCAGCTTCCGCCAGCCTCCGCCAGCCTTCGGAGTTCCTCCCATGCTAGCCCCGGCCACCCACCCCCGCACCGACCGCGACGCCGAGCGCCTCCTTCACATTGACCCGGCCTCCGGAACATTCCGCGACGCCCTCGTCCGCGACTTCCCCGCCCTGCTCCGCCCCGGCGACCTCGTCGTGGTCAACGACGCCGCCACCATTCCCGCTTCGCTCAACGCGACCTCACACCCCGTCGAACTCCGGCTCTGCGGCGCGCCGTCCGGAGATTCCTGGGAAGCGATCGCGTTCGGGACCGGCGACTGGCGCGCGCGGACCGAAGACCGCCCCGCGCCGCCGCCGCTCCCGGCCGGCACGCGGCTGGACTTCGGCGCGGATTTGCACGCCACCGTGACCGGGGTAGACGTTTCTTCGCCGCGGCTCATGACGCTCCGCTTTGCCGAACCCCCCGACGCCTTCTGGCCCGCGCTCTATCGCGCCGGCCGCCCGGTCCAGTATTCCTACCTCGACCGTCCGCTCGCGCTCTGGGATGTGCAGACCGGATGGGCGGCGCGGCCGTGGGCGGCGGAGTCTCCGTCCGCGGGGCGTCCGCTGAGCTGGGCGACGATGCTGGGCCTCGCGCGCGCGGGCGTGAAAGTCGCGTCGATCACGCACTCGGCCGGGCTGTCGTCGACCGGCGAAGCGGCGCTCGACGCGCGCCTGCCGCTCGGGGAAAGCTACGACATTCCCGAAGCGACCGTCGCCGCGATCGCGCGCGCCCGCCGCGTCGTCGCCGTCGGCA
>WSZJ01000261.1 GCA_009773755.1 Planctomycetota bacterium
GCGCCTCAAGCGCCTTCCGCGCGTCGTCCGCCGCCGCCGCCGCCGCTTCCGCCTTCCGCGCCAGCTCCGCCGCGTGCTCCTTCAGCTGCGCTTCCAGCGCCTCCAGCTCCCCGATCAGATCCGCCAGCCGCGAAGCGCGCTCCGCGAGCCGGACTTCCTGCTCCCTCGCGTCGGCGTCCTCGCGTTCGCTCAGGTCGAGGTCCGCCCGGATCACGTTCAGCCGCGCCTGCACGCCCTCGGCCTCCCGCTTCCGCTCGATCGCGTCGTGCGAACGGTCGAGGACTTCGTTGCGAAGGGCCTGCGCGCGCGCGTCGAGTTCCGCTTCTTCCGCGACCCGCGCCACGCGCGCTTTGCCCAGATCTTCCGCTTCGCCGGCCAGTTTCTGCGCTTCGACAGCCAGCACCCGGGCTTCTGCCCTCCTCCGGATCAGTCCTGCGCGAGCACCGCCCGCAACGACCAGCCCGTCGGGATGGACCACGTCGCCGTCGAGCGTCGCCGCCGGCGCGTCGAGCAGGCCGTCGGCGAGGAGCTGGAGGGCCTCGTCGCGCGAAGCGACGATGCGCGCGCCGCCGCAGAGCGCGGCGACGAGCGTCCTGTATTCCGGCGCGCACGTCGCGAAATCCGCGAGCCGCCCGCGAGGAGATTTTTCGGGGAAGAGCCGGTCGACGAGCTCGGGGCCGGTGGGGACGGCGAACTGCGCGAAGAAATCCCCTTCGACGTCCGCCTGGCCCGGCAGCCAGCCGAACGAGCCGCCGTAGAAATCAGGATTGAGGATTTCCGCCAGCGCCAGCCAGTCCGCAGGCGCCCGTTCGCCCTCGGCCGTCGCGAGGAACTCCGCGCCGCACAAGCCAAGAGCGTCCGCCTGCTGCACGATCCGGCTGCCGCGGAAGCGGTCGAGGGCGAGCATCGCGACGCGTCCGTTGGCGAGCGCGAGCCCGGCGCGCATCGCGTCGACCGACTCGAAGACAGCCGCCTGCGCGCGGTCGCCGAGAATCGCCTCGGCCGCGAGCGCGATCGACGGCTCGAACTCGACGAGGTCCGCCACCAGCCCGCGGAAACCCGCGACGCCGCTCCTGCGCGCGGCCTCGATCAGGCGTTTAGCGCCCGCGCCCACGCCCTCCATCTGTCTCTCGAGGTCCTTGTACGTCTCAAGCCGCGCCTGCGCTTTCGCCAGCGACTCCCGCTTTTCGCCCAGCGCGCGCCCCGCGTCCGCCGAAGCGGCCTGCGCGTTTCTGTGACGGGTGGCGACGCCTTCGTGCTCGCCCTTGAGGCGCGCGATGTCGGCGTCGATCCCGGACTTCTCCGCGAGGATCGCGGCGATCCGGCCGTCGAGCCCCGTGGCCTCTCCGCGGAGTTTCTCCGCCTTCTCGGACGCCCGCGCCCGCTGCGCGCGCAAGCTCCCGCGGTTCGCCTCGATCCCCGCTGCCTCGTTGTGCGCTTGCGACCGCCGCTGCATCGCCTCCAGCGACTCGCGCTGCCGCGCCGCCCTCTCTCCTTCGACGTGTCGCACTGCCTCGCCCGCCGCCTTGCACGCCTCTTCCCGCGCCTCGATCCCGCGCGCAATTTCTTTCAGCCCGGCCTCCGCCTCCTCGAACGCCTCGCGCGCCGCAACCTCGCGCCGCCCCAGATCCTCCGCTTCCTCCCGCCGCGCTTTCAGGTCCTCCGCCGCGCGCGCCGCTTCCTCCTCGACGTGCTTCGCGAGTGAAGCGGCGTCCTCGATCGCCTTGCCGCAGGCCTCGACTTCCTTGGCTGCGCCCTCGCGGCGGCCGTGAGCTCCCGCGAATGCCGCGCGTGCTTCTTCTTCGGCGCTAGCGGCCTGAAGAGCCGCCTCTTCGAGTCCGGCGATCGTTTCCTCGACGCGGCCGCGGTCGGCGCGGGCGTCCTCGAGTCGCGCGGCGACGGCGTCGAACTGCGCGCGGAGAGAATCGAAACTGATGAGGGCGAGGAGGGTTTTCTTGCCGCGCCACTCTTCCTGGAACTGGACGAAGCGCTGCGCCTTGCCGGCCTGGATCTTGAGGGAGCGGATGTTGGTTTCCATCTCGCGCAGCGTGTCGCCGAGGCGGAGGAGGTCGTTCTCGACGCGTTCGAGGCGCGAGAGGGATTCCTTCTTGCGGGCGCGGTAACGCGAGATCCCTGCAGCCTCGTCGAGGAGCGAGCGGCGGTCTTTCGGCGACGCTTCGAGCACGACGTTGATGCGTCCCTGCTCGATGATGGAATACGCGTCGGTGCCGACGCCGGTGTCGAGGAACATGTCGATGATGTCCTTGCGGCGCCCGGGCTGCTTGTTGATCAGGTACTCGGATTCGCCGCTTCGGTAGAGGCGGCGGGTGATGGTGACTTCGCTGAATTCGGTCTGGAGCTTGCCGTCGGCGTTGTCGAAGGTGAGGGAGACTTCGGCGAAGCCGGAGGGCTGACGGACGCCGGAGCCGTTGAAGATGCAGTCGAGCATGTCGTCGCCGCGGATGGACTTGGCGGAGAGGTCGCCGAGGACCCACTTGAGGGCGTCGACGACATTGGATTTGCCGCAGCCGTTGGGGCCGATGATGCCGGTGACGCCGGGGTCGAAGGAGAAGCTGGTGCGGTCGGCGAAGCTCTTGAATCCCTGCATTTCGAGGCTTTTGAGCTGCATGGCGCGGGTGTTCCCTCTCCGGGGTTGGGACGGAGTATGTTTACAATTTATAAAATATAAAGCATGAAGTCGACAAGTCAAGGGTTGGAACCCAATTACTGACGAGAAATCGGAGCCGGAACCGCAGGGAGACACAGGAAACAGACTCGCGCGCTTGCAGATACAACCTATTCGGAGAGAAGGAGTTGTGGCGGCCTTCTAACGCAAACGACAGCGTCACCACCTGTCCGCGCGCCGCGAATCGTCGCCGTCCGACTTTTTCTTGCCGGCGAGCGACTCACACGGCCAAGACCCGGGGAACGATGACCCGCGCTTACCGTTTCAGGAAGGTCATCTGCACAAACTCGTCAAACCCTTCTACCCCTTCCTGGTCCCCGCTCGCAAGATCCTCATAGTCGCTCTCCGCATTCCTGATCCCGAACAGCTTCGCGAACACCCTCATCGAACCGCGCGCCATTCCTTTGCCGGCGTCGAAGAACTTCTGGAAATTCTCCGCGGTCCCCTCGGAGTACTCGCTCAGAGCGTCCGGCTTTCCTTCAGAAACGCCATCCAGATAATTCGGATCCGTCGCGTACTGGTCCACCTTCCGGCCGTCGTCCGTGAGGTTGTACCCCCAGCTCCGATCTCCCTGCGACCAGAGAAGAACCGCAGGTGCCTTCATTTCCGCCGATAGCCGCTGCACCAGGTCGAAGATGTCGACGAAATTCTCGTCGAAGACCGAGACCCAGCCGTTGTTCGCAGGGCTGACCAGGAAGTGCCGCACCTTCGATTTCGTCGGGTCCTCCGGCGCCCTGTCGTCCGGCCCGGCGGCGAGGACGACCGGATCGAAACCTGCGCGCGCCAGCACCTCGGTGACGGCGTCGAGCACCGCGCCCTGGTCGTCTGTCTTCACGTGGATGGCATTCACGAAATCATGCACGCGCCGCATCGTAACGCCGCAAAAACCGGACGTCCAATTGACCGTTCTGAGAACGCGTTCTCAGGGTTTCCGGACTGCAGCTTGCTGCTTTCGGCGAAGGCTCAGCCCCTCTCCGCCCGAAGAATCAGCTCCTCCCCGGCGTCCGCACCGATCCATCGACGCGCCTGCTCCCACGCCTGGAACCCCAGCCCCCGCCACCGGGGACCTGCGCCGCCGGGTCCCGTGCGGCCTTCACGCTCGATCGCCCGGCTCTGCGCCCACGCCAGTCGCGCGGCGCGGCCCGTCGTCCGGAGTTCCAGCACGCGCAGGCCCGCGCGCTCCGCGAACGCCCGCAGGGAGCGCCGCGTCATGAGCA